>JAKIXL010000026.1:306-14487 GCA_022709105.1 Thermoplasmatota archaeon
CTAAGCCAGCCCCGCGCTTCGGTCCTCGGCGCACCGCCGGCTGTCCTCACGCGCTGCGCCACGAGCTCGCGGGACCTTTTCCGTGTCGGATATGATGTAAGACCATTGTGACGGGGGACATGGTCTTCTCGATCGGACGGGGAATTTGAGCGCTCGAGGCCCAAAGCGTTCCTTTGGCAATGCCATCGTCCCGATATGCGACACCAACCGTTTTTATGATAGTTAACGCATAGTGTGACCTCTCATGTTGGTGAGCGTGGTCCTGAACATCATGAACGAGGAGCGGTACATCGCCGATCTCCTGGACAGCCTGGTCATACAGGAGGGTCCGCTGGAGATCGTGGTCGTGGACGCTGGCTCCCAGGACCGCACCCGGGACATCGTGGGCAGTTACGAGGCCAAGTATCCTGACCTGATCAGGATGCACGTGCACCCTGGCAGGCGGGGAGAGAGCACCAACTACGGGATATCGAAGGCCCGCGGAGAGATTATCGCCTTCACCGGCGGCGATGATCTCGCGAACCCCAACTGGGTCCGCGAGCTGAGGAGGAGCTTCGAGCAGGGCGCAGACATCGTCGCAGGCCGCTCGATCATGATCGGCCTCAAGGCCTGGGAGGACCTTGACCGCGTGGAGCTTTTCCACAAGGGCTACGACGTATCGTACCCCTCGGCGAACATGGCCTTCCGCCGGGAGGTACTGCAGAAGGTGGGAGGGTTCGACACCTGGTTCATCACCGCCGAAGACATTGACCTTAACTATCGAGCCGTCGACGCTGGGTACAGGATCACTTGGAACCCCGACGCCATAGTGTATCGACGCACGAAGTCCACGGTCTACGGGTTCTTCAAGCAGGCGTTCTGGAACGGGGCGGGCAGGAAGCAGCTTACCCTGAAGCATGGCAACCTGTGGGGTCGCTACGACCCGCTTCGCATGTTCAAGCAGAAGATGACCTTCTGGGCGCTAATGCGCCTCGCCGTAGCGCTTATGGGCTACATCGGCTTCAAGCTGTTCGACGACAAGGGCCCCTATGGCAGGAAGAAACGGGCCAGCCGAGCCGACTAGGCCGGGCACATTATTATATTCACTTTCCGTTCATGTTGAGGGTCCTTCTTGAAGCTCAGCATAGTCATCCCCACGCTAAACGAGGCGAAGAGCATTGGCGAGGTCATCGACGAGCTGAGGTCTAACCTTGACGGCAGGGGTCTCGATTACGAGATCATGATCGTCGACGGCCGTTCGAGCGATGACACCAGGAGCATCGCCGGGGAGCGGGGGGCGGTGATCGTGGACGAGCCCCGAAAAGGCTATGGCAGAGCGTATAAGACCGGCTTCGAGCGGGCGCGGGGAGACATAATCGCCACCATGGACGGCGACTGGACGTACCCGGCCGAGGCCATATTGCCACTGATGGAGATGCTGGAGCGTGATGATCTGGAGTTCATCACCACCGACCGCTTCGGCCACATGGAGCCGGGAGCGATGAGCAACATGCACAAGATCGGGAACCTGGCGCTCTCGTTCACCACCCGCCTGCTGTTCGGCCGCAAGATCCGGGACTCGCAGAGCGGTATGTGGGTGTTCCGCCGGGAAGCGCTCAGCAAGCTCAACCTCACCAACGACGGGATGCCCTTCTCCGAGGAGATCAAGATCGAGGCGTTCCGCAAGCTGCGCTCCAGGGAGGTCATGATAGCCTACCGCAAGCGGGTGGGCGAGGTCAAGCTGTCCTCGTGGCGTGACGGCTGGTACAACTTCAGCTTCCTTCTGATCAAGAGGTTCCGGGGACCTAAAGATAGGTCCTTGCATTCCTGATGCTCTCCCGGATGCTGTCCTTCACTTTTCGGTTATAAAAGCTGGCCGCCGGGTGATAGGCTGGTATGAGGATAGCATCCTTTCCCCTGATGGTTATCTTGCGGGGCCTGTTCACCTCGTCCCTCATGACCACCGGACGCTTCAGCAGGTCCCTGGCCGCCGAGCGGCCTAGGGTTATGATCACCTTGCGGCCCTCCAGCTCGGACTCCAGGCAGGGGAGGCAGGCGTCCATCTCCGCCTGGGTCGGCTCCCGGTTCCCTGGGGGCCGGCACTTAACGGTGTTGGTGATGAAGACCTTGCTGCGGTAGAGGCCTTCCTCTTCCAGGAGCTGATTGAGGACCCGCCCTGACAAGCCGACGAACGGTCTGCCAGCCTCGTCCTCCTTGGCCCCCGGGGCCTCGCCTACGAATGCGATCGGCGACGATGGGTCGCCCTCAGGCATCACCACATTGGTACGACCCGTGCAAAGCGCGCAGCGCCGACAATCCTTGGACGCGGTCATCTCCTCAGGACGTCCTCGGCGGTGACGAGAGCTGACAGCTTCACTCCGATGTCGCCCAGCTTTCGCCCGCCACCCTCCTGGCGGTCCACCACGCACAGCACGTCGTCCACCACCCCCCCGGCGGCACGGACGATGCCGATCGCCTCGACGACCGAGCCAGCAGAGGTCACCACGTCCTCGACCATGAGGACCTTCTCTCCCTGTCCGAGCGTTCCCTCGATCATCTTCTGGGTGCCGTGGTCCTTCTTCTCCCTGCGCACCATGATATACGGGATCTTGGTCCTCAGGGACAACGCCACCGCCAGAGGAATGGAGCCGAGCACGACGCCGGCGATCTTGTCGACCTCGAGGCCACGCATCTGGACCTCCCTGGCCATCTCATCGGCGATGGTCTCCAGGACATACGGGTCGGTGCTCGCCTTCTTAATGTCGATATAGTATTCGCTCTTCTTCCCCGATGCCAGGGTGAAATCGCCATACATGAGCGCGCTGCAGCGCACCAGTGCCTCCTTGGTCCTCTTGTTCATGTCACCAGGGCTCCTTCTTCTTGCCCATCTTGTATCCGATGATGTTGACGGTGCGGTGCAGCACCGGTACGAACACCAGGAGGGTCACCAGGGCAACGATGCCATCCCCGCTCACATATCGTGAGGCGATCCACGCCGGGAACAGCAACGCGGTGATGCCCAGTCCCCCGGCGACGAAGTCGTACTGATCGAGAACTGGGGCCTTGTGCCCGCGCTCCATTCCCAGCCGGCGCTTGATGAGCGCCCCGGTCATGTCTCCCAGCAGCGAGCCGAGGGCCAGGGCGAACACTACGCCCAGAGCGTCCATCCCGCCTCCCCAGGTCCATTGCTCGGGGAACTCAAATATCATTGAGATCATTATCAGCAGTATGCCCAGGGACGTCCCGGCGGCGACCCCGCCGAACAGGCCGGTCCAGGTCTTGCCGTCCCCCAGGATGCGCTTTCCCCTCCAGGTGCGGCCCAGATCGACCGGCGCGCCGCCGCCGAACAGCACTGCCGCCGAGTTCGGCACCAGCGCCGGCAGGAAGAGGAATATGCCGCTGAGGGCCGCCGAGATAATGTCCATCGTTGCCGGGAAGGCGCATCCGATAGATTACCTTTATCGGCCGAGGAGCTGAGGGGGGGCGCGCGGGACGTGAACCGGCGCAGCGGTGCCTGGTCCGGAGCCCCCGGATTCGGCGGAAACGCTAATGCCGTCCAAGCCGATGATGGTTTCATGAAGATCGTCAATCTGTGCGACGCCGAGTGCAAGGCCAACCCTCACGGGGTGGAGGCCAAGAACATGTATGACCATGAGCACGCTCTTATCACTCATCTGATGCTCCTGCCCGGTCAAGCATTGAAGAGACACATCACGCCGGTGGACGTGGCGTTCTACGTCCTCGAAGGGCGCGGTGAGGTGGAGATAGGCGAGGAGAAGGAGATCGTCGGCCAGGACGCCATGATAGAGAGCCCCAAGGGCATCCCGCACCTGTGGCGCAACGTCGGGACCTCTCCGCTTCGCGTCCTGGTGATGAAGCTCCCCCGGCCCGCCGGGAAGACCAAGGTGCTATAGGCTGGAGACCGCCCCGTCCCAGATCATGTAGAAGTTGCCCTTCATCTGGGCGGCGACCTCCGATCGCGGCATCCAGATAGCGACCGAACTGGCCACATCGGGGACCTCCCCGACCACCGGGGAGAACATGATCATGATGTCCCTCCCGTCGGTAACGATGAACTTGATCATGGGCGTGCGCATGGTCCGCACCTCCTCGGTGAGCGGCCTCAGCTCCTTGACCAGATCTATCTCGCCTTCTGCAGTGACGATGGTCGGCCGGGTCATTACCCTCACCCTGACCCCTCTCCTCCTAAGTTCGGGAGCGACTTGCACCATGGCCTCCAGTTCCTCCCGCAGGTAGAGCGCCCCTAGCAGCAGTACTTCCTCGCGCGCCCGCTCTAGCATGTCCCTCGCACGGGCAGCGATGTTCTGCGACCCCCGGACCATCCATGCATTGGGCGGTTCCCTCTCCACCACGCCATCGTACCGGGTGCGCATCTCCATCATCGTCGAGTCCAGCTCGTCGTTCATCCTCTCCCGGCGAAGGCCCATGGCCTCCCGGGGGTCCCGAGCAGTGTAGATCAGGGGGCGGGTCCCCGAGGCCGCGACCCATTCCTCCCTCACCAGACGGCGGAGGACCTCGTAGACCTTGGAGCGCGGCACCCCTGACCTTTCGGCCACGGCGGCGGCGCCTTGCGGGCCGTGGGTGACCAGTGCGAGATAGGCGCGTGCTCCATAATCGGTCAGTCCCAGCCTCTTCAGGTTGGCGATAAGCCTATCGTCATGCTTCATCTTCCCACAACACCCTCAGAGAGTGACAGCAAAAATAAGTATCCCTATGATGGAGGGGGGCTCATGACAATACCTCCCATGCTGATCGGCCTGGTCTTCTCGCTGGCGATGATCGCGGTCCTTGGAATCCTGCTGTCACGACGAAAGGTCACGCGGCGAGTGGCCGTCCTCATGCAGATCGCGGTCCTGCTGGTGGCGGGCCTGATGCTGGGCGGCGTCCCGAACCCGATCGCGCAGCTGGACAGCGGCGTGAGATCGCTGTCGCACGGCCAGCTCCCATTGCTGCCCCTGGTAGGACTGGGCCTTCTGCTTGCGACCGCCTTGATCATGGGCAGGGCCTTCTGCGGCTACGCTTGCCCCCTGGGAGCTGCCCAGGAGCTCATGTCCTTGCCGATGAAGCGCAAGGTCAAGATCGGAAGGAAGCTTGCGGGCCGGGTCCGATGGGGCTTCTTCGCCCTCTTCATAGCCCTGGCCGCACTGACCGCCCTCTATCCCAAGTACGACCCGTTCACGTTCTTCGGCCTGGGATGGGCTCTCCCGCCGACCATTGCCTTCGCCGCGATCATGACGGCTTCGCTGTTCGTGTACCGGCCGTGGTGCGAGCTCCTGTGCCCCTTCGGAGCGCTGGCTTCGCTGGCGTCGCGACGGAGCGTGCTCCGGCTCCGCCGGAACGATGACTGCGTGGACTGCGGCCGCTGCGTGCGCGCCTGCCCTACGGAGGAACCGAAGGCTGGAGCGACCATGGAGCGGTGCTATTACTGTGGCCGATGCTTGGAGGTATGTCCCAAGGACGCTCTCGTGTTCGGACGGGGCCCCTGAGAACAGGCCTTCCAGGTCGTCGGAGCTCACTCGGCGGCGCCCTCAGCCTTCTTCCCTGCCTCTTTGTTGACCTTGAAGAGAGGGACCATGTCCCTCCCCAAAGCCTCGTTCAGCACATGTGCCATCGCCGAGTATATGGCCATGGCTCCTGCGAGTACGCCCAGGGCGCCGGCGGCGACCTTCACATTATCAGAGGCCAAAGCCTCGGAGGCTGAGAGCAGGAGAAGGGTCGCCGTCAGTGACACAAAGATCGCCTGGGTGACTCGGTTGGTGCCTATCGTTCCGACCGAGAGATAGGCGGAGTAGAGGCCCCACAGCAAGAAGAGCACGGCCATGGCCTCGGCGCTCTCTTGGCTGGCGAGGCCGATCGTCGGAGCCAGGATGACGGTCACGATGATAATCCAGAACAGCCCGAAGGACGCGAACACGGTCATGCCGAAGGTGTTGCCCCTCTTCCATTCCATCAACCCGGCGATGAACTGCGCGAGCCCGCCGAAGAAGATGCCCATGGATAGGATGGCGGCTCCCAAAGGTATGAGGCCGGCGTTATGCAGGCTCAGCATGACAGTGGTCATCCCGAACCCCATCAGTCCCAGTGGGGCGGGATCGGCGGTGATGTCCTTCATAATGTTCGCGGAGGTCATGGTCTCAGCGGTCCACCAATTAAGGGGTATTTAATTTGAGGAGGTCCGTTGGAGCGGGCGGGGCAGTGCCTCCGCATAGACCTTCAGCGGCCCCGGCGTGCGAAGAAGTTCAGCACATCGTTAACCACGATCTCAGTGCTGACCACGTCCAAGCGGTCGGAGAACTGGCCCGCCCTGCGGTCAAGGACCACGGCCACTCCGACATCGGTCTCTGTCCTGATGAGACGGCCGATGGCCTGCAGCAACTTCCTGGTGACCGGGGCCTTGACGGTGTACTCCCAACCCCGGCCGAACTTGACCTCATAATAATGAAGAAGCGCGCGCTGCTTCGCGGTCGGCTTAGGATATGGAATACCGGCGACTATGGCCGCCTCGAGCTCCCGGTCCGGGAAGTCGATGCCCTCGGAGACCCTTCCACCCATGACCGCGAAGAGCACCGCTCCTTTCTCGGAGGAGCCTTTGAACCTGACCACCTCGTCCATCAGCTCGCTCTGGGCCATCCCTCTCCTCTCGAGGTGCACCTTGCGCCGGATTCGGTTCAGGATGCCGTCGCCCACGAACCTGTCCATAAGCGCATAGGACGGGAAGAATACCACCGTGTTGCGGTCAAGGACGTTGCACAGCGAGACGGTATAGTCCTCCATGCGAGCGATTATCTCCTCGTCCTTGATGAGATCCTCATATCTCGTGGTCACGTCCTCGAGGAACAGCACCAGACGGTTATCGGGCGGGAACGGTGATGGAAAGGTCATCATGGCCGAGGTCCTCGGAAGCCCGACGGAATCACGGTATTCGTTCAGAGGCTGCAGTGTTCCGGACATATGGACCGAGGCGCTGCAGTCCAACAGCGTCTTGCAGGCTAGAGAGGGGTCCATGCAGTAGGCCTCGAACGACGGGTTCTCCCCACCGGTCACCAGTTTGACGTAGCACTCCTCGTCAAGCTCCAGGAAGAACTGCAGGAAACCGCCCAGGGAATGGACGTACGAGCGTGGCAATCGACCGCGTTTCTTCTTCTCCTCTCTTATAGTGTCACCGTATACCATCATCGACCTGGCCATGTTCGACAGCCCTGCCGAGGTGGTCTTGAACGCGCTCATGAGGCCTTCCTCGAGGAAGGGCGGCGGTATCAGTCCGTCGTCCTCGATCAAAAACTCGTCAAGCGCCTCATTCAGGCGTTTCTCGCACTGCCCGACCACGTCCATGACGCTGATACCCTCAGCCACCTCAGGGTCCCCGAAATCGTCCACCTCCTTGCGGACCAGGCCAAGGAGGTGGGAGGACAGAGCGACCGAGCGTATCTCCCGTGCGTAATCGGGGAGGTTGTGGGCCTCGTCCACTATCACCACCGCCTCGGCCATGGGGATGTTCATCCAATCGAGCAGGTTGTGACGGATGAAGGGCATGAAGAAATAGGCATAAGGGGCGGTGACCACCTGGGCGTGAGGCAGCAGGTCCTTCGCCAGCTCATGAGGGCATAGGCCCCGCTCGTCACAGTAGGCGGTAAGCTCCTCCACCGTCGGGAGGTTCTCTTTGCAGTGATGCAATATGTCGTCAAAATTGGTCGCCAGGACCTGAGCGTAGAAGCGGCAGCCGCCCTCCTTGCCCTCTCTCGCCCGCGCCTTCCGCTCGGCGCATAGTTTGGACAGTTCCTCCGGCGAGCCAGAACGGAGCTCTGGATCGCGCTGAATGAGAGGACAGGTGCTCTGGCGGCCCTGAAGGCCAACGCCGAACACTGGTCGCAGATCATTGATCTTCCGGAGCTCCAGCATCACCTGTCGCTGTTGGGAGTTGGTCCTAGTGAGATAGACCACCTTCTTTCCCTTTTCCAGTGCAGCCTGCAGGGCCCCGCTGAGCGCGCAGATGGTCTTGCCGGTGCCGGTGCCGGACTCCACGACCAGGTGAGCTCCCGACCTCACATTTGCGGAGATCGCCTTGACCAGCTCTGCCTGATGTGCCCTTGGGGTGTATGGGAAAAGGTCCATCCACCGAACTCAGTTCCTGGTGCTAGATGTGCTTTTCGGTGGGTGGACCGTAATGGAAATTGATGCCTATGCTCTTCTTTGCCACGCCTCTTCAGTAAGCTCATCGTATACTGAGAGCGACCCGGAGACGTCCCCTTCCATGATGGATTTCTCGTCTATCAGCTGATGTATGCGCTCCTTCCGGAAAAGCCAGTAATGGATCCTCCACTCTCGTCCATCGTAGAGCGTGGTCTCCTCTCTCTCGGTGGTGAGGATTCCAGTGTCCTCGAGCATATAGAACGCGTCCCTATCCTCCGGCTCGAGGATGTTGTCGATTATCCGTTCGCTGTACCCAAAAAAGTTCAGGATATGCTGCGCCATCTCCTTGGCCTGCTCGTCAGGCATGCCCTCTTTATCTATCCCGTTCCTTATGGCCACCGTCAACTCGTCCAAAGTCAAGGTGCTGTCAATTGCGCTCTTTTCGGTTCTCATCATGATCCCAACCTAACCCCCTCTGACCTTCGCCCTGATAAGGCTACGCCTATAGAGGCTGCATTTTTTTTGGAACATTTGATATAAGCACTTTGAGAGATAATTATCATTTTGTAGAATGTTAAACAAGGCATATCTCTCATAGGGCTCGACCTTCTTATTGCTTTTCTAGCGAGCCCTATATAAGCCCGATGGTGCTCAATATCAAAAAGGGAAATGAAATGATAGCGGAGTTCAGCGTGGTGCCTATCGGGGCCGGAGAATCGGTGAGCATGTACGTGGCAGAATGCCTGAAGATCGTCCGGGAAAGCGGGCTGAAGCACGAACTGACAGCGCTGGCCACGATCCTGGAGGGCGACTACGACGAGATCATGGGCGTGATAGGTAGATGTCATAAGAAGGTGCGCTCCATGACTGGTCGGGTGGTGACCACAGTACGCATCGATGATCGGGCCGGGGCATCGAACGAGATCGAGAGCAAGGTGAGGAGCGTAGAAGAAAAGATGAAGGGTTGAAAGGGTTTAGATCTGGAGATAGTCCCGATTGCCTATCTTGCTGAGCTCGACGGAGCGCACTTCCTTGAACCCCTTGGTCTCGGCCATTTCTTTGACCACGGCCTCGCTGACGGGGTTGTCGACCGAGACCAGCATGAGGGCCCGGCCGCCCTTCTGGTCACGGCCGAGCCCCATGCGGGCGATGTTGATGCCCCTGCTGCCCAGCATAGTGCCGATGCGTCCAATGATGCCTGGAACGTCGGCGTGAACGGACATCATGAAGTCTCCTTCCAGCGGCATGTCTAGATCGTACTCGTCGATGCCAAGCAGGCGAGGCTCGGAGCCGGGGAACGCCGTTCCCCGGACCTCTCGCTTTACCCCGTCGGATTGAAGCGACACGGAGATCATGTTGATGTAGCGCTCCGACTCCTCGACCTTCGACTCAACGACCTGTATGCCTTTCTCTTTGGCGATTATCTCAGCGTTGATTATGTTAGGCTGCTCGCCCGAGAGGTTGGACAGCACGCCCATCAGAGCGGACACGGTGATCATCTTTGTGTCCACTGTGGCAAGGTCGCCATGCACCGTAACCGTCACCTTGGCCACCGGCGCATCGGTGAGCTGGACCGCGAAGGCGCCCAGGCGCTCGGCTACGGAGATGAACGGGATGACCTTGGGGTCCATGCCCCTCACCGGGGCGTTGACCGCGTTGGATATTCGCTTGTCCAGAAGGAACATCTTTACATGCTCGGCCATCTCCACAGACACCTTCTCCTGCGCTTCCTTGGTAGATGCGCCGAGATGAGGCGTCACCACTATGTTGTCCAGGGTGAGAAGCTTGGAGCCGGTAGGAGGCTCCTTGGTGAAGACGTCCAACGCAGCGCCGGCGATCCTCTTCTCCTTTAAGGCGTCGTAGAGCGCGTCCTCATCTATCAGCTCACCTCTTGCCACGTTCAGAATGATCGTGTTCGGCCTCATCTTCGAAATTAGCTCCCGGGAGATCAGATGGTGCGTGCTGGGGGTCAAGGCGGCATGTATGGTGATGACGTCGGCCTCCTCTATCACCTGTTCCAAGGGCATGAGGCGGACCCCAAGCTTCACCGCCACCTCCGTAGGGATGTAGGGGTCATAGCCAACAAGTTTCATCTGGAAGGCCTTGGCGCGCTTAGCCACCTCACCTCCCACCCGGCCGATCCCGACGATCCCCAGCGTTTTCCCGTTAAGTTCGAAGCCGGTGAACTTGGAGCGCTTCCATTCCCCCTTCTTGAGCGAGGCGTCGGCCCACACGATGTTGCGGGCCAGGGTCATCATCATGGCCATGGTGTGCTCGGCCGCGGAAATGATGTTCGCTGCCGGAGTGTTCATCACGAGAATGCCTCTCCGGGTGGCGGCCTTCACATCCACGTTGTCCACGCCTACGCCTGCACGGCCGACCACCTTCAGGCTCTTGCCGGCCTCTATCACATCAGCGGTGACCTTGGTCCCGGATCGGATGATGAGAGCGTCGTAATCGCCTATTATGTTGATCAGTTCCTCATGGGGGAGATTGGGTCTGACGTCCACTTGGACCTGCCCGCCCCTCCTCAGCATCTCCAGCCCCTCGGCCGATAGCTCGTCCGTAACCAGCAGTTTGATCATCACATCGCCTCCAGGACCTCGTCCATGTTCTTCAGTAGGCCGCGGACCTCCGCCGGCGTCAGGTCGCCCATGTGGCCGATCCTGAACGTGGCCTCCTTGATGTCCCCGTAGCCGTTGGAGATCTCGTACCCGCGCTCCTTGAGCCCCTTGTTGAGCTTGCTAAAGTCAATGTCGCCCTTGTTTATCACAGTAATGGTGTCGGACAGATACGCGGGCTCAGCGAAGAGCCCGTGATGCTTCTTCGCCCATTCGCGGACCAGGCCGGCCATCTCTCGATGTCTTTGATACCGGGCGGCCATGCCCTCCTTGAGCATGCGGTCGAGCTGGAGATCGAGAGCGTACATCAGCGATACCGGCGGCGTTGTCAAGGAGTAGTTCTTGTCGGCCATCTTCTTCATCTGAACCAGATCGAAATAATAACCGCGGTTCGGGACCCCTTTGGCCTTCTCCAGGAGACGGTCCGAGCAGCACATTATAGCAAGCCCAGGAGGCAGCGCCAGAGCCTTCTGGGTCCCGAACACCAGGGCGTCGATGTCAAGTTCCTTGATGCGAAGATCGGTCCCGAACACCGAGGTGACGCCATCGATGAACATAAGGGGATCATGTTTCTCCCGGACGCCTTTCACGATCTCACTGACCGGGTTCAGCACCCCGGTGCTGCTCTCGTTGGAGACCAGGGTGATCGCCTCGGTGTCATCGTCCACCGCACCCTCTAGGTCAGAGGCCCTTACGGCCTTTCCCCATTTGGCATTGACCTTGCGCACCTCCTTGCCGTTCTCCGTGCCGATGCTTTGCCAGCGGTCTCCGAAGGAGCCGTTGGACACACCGACCATCTTGTTTCTTATTCCGCTCCTGACGCAGCCCTCCAGGAGCCCAGACGCGGAGGAGGGGGACATCAGTATGTTCATATCGGTGTCCAGGGCCTTGTGTAGCTTCTCCACTATGCCCTCCTGTAGTTGTTCATAGGCCTTGCTTCGATGAGTTATCATCGGCTTGGTCATGGCCTCGAGGACCTCCTTGCGGACCTCGACCGGACCTACGGTAAAGAGAGTGTGATTCACAGACATCCCCCAAAAACCTCTTGGCAGTTCAAGCGCTGCAAGGAGGCGACAGGGACGCCTGCCGGCGTCCTCCGTGTCCGCTTCCCGAAACGCATCCGCCAGAGGCGGTCATCATGGCCAGCATACGCCCTGCCCGTGGCGGTGCCAGATAGGAAAAATCCATCTTCTGGGGCATGACAGACCATGGCATGATGCCCACCGGTATCATGGATGGTCGAATATAAACCTTGCTGTAATGGCGGGCGGGCTCGAAGCTCATTTGCTCTTCTTGGTCTTGGCCTTGGCCCCGCTTCGCCTTGCCGGCGCTGGCTTGAGCAGCCTTTCATCCCTTTCGAGCGCGTCCTTCAGTGCTTCCAGCTGCACCATTTCCACGTCGAATATGTCCGAGAAGGGCAGGGAGGCTATGGCGTTGTCCAGGGTCTCCTCGTCCTCCACGCTCATTATGAAAGCGGCGGAGCGCTGGCCACCGAAGAAACCACCGCTGAGCATACCCTCCCTCTCCATGTCCATCAGCAGCTTGATGCCGGGGACGATCTTGTTCCGTACGATCTCGAGGTTCTCCTTTTCGGTCTGTCCCACTCCCTCATCGCGGAGCTTCATCAACACGAGATATTCCATCGTAGCACCGCCCCTTCCATGCAGTTGCGACATGATATGCCTTGCTCATATCAGGCCGGCCGCGGCCCTGATATCGCGTACGGTGCGCCTGTCCCTTTCCTTGGCGGAGCCGGTTCTTTGCACGGAAGCGAGATCAGCGTCATGTATTGTAACTAGAGGAGGGGATGCGATCGGCTGGTCGAGGTCCAGATCGTCCATGCCTCGATGGTCGTCGTTCCAGAGCGCTGCCCCTTGGAGAGGCCTGCGCTCCCTCTCCCGCCGCTCCAGCATTTCCAACGATGGGATCGCCTGACCGGTAAGCATGTGAGGGACGTCTTCTGCCTATCCGCCGTTCGGTCCCTCTTTCAGCATGAACACGGTCACTTGCATTATGCTCACGGAACTGGTCCAGAGCCTTGAACATCAATCCCTTTTTCGTGCGATCACCTTCACCACCTCCATCCAGAAGGTCCCTGCGATCGCCAGGGCGATGATGAGGCCCCACACCTCAGGCGGAAGGGAGGTGGTCTTGATCGCATCGTGAAGGAAAGAGGCTTCGGAGGCGAGCAGTGCGAAAAAAATGGCGGCCACTACCCAAAGGTCCATCGTGCGGTTGCTCAGTGGCCCAAGCTTGTACATCGGCTGCCGTTCCGACCGCATGTTGAGCGCCAACAGAACATGGCCGATCAGCCAGGTGACGAATGCTGCGGTCTGGGCTAGAACCAGGTCGTTGTAGCTCGTTCGAGCGATGTAATAGGCTAGGAAGACCGCTATGAACAGTCCGGCCGACGATGCGAAGATGGACGCGACCATCCTGCGATCGAGAAAGGGATCTCGGGGATCGCGGGGAGGTATCAGCATGATGTCCCTCTCAGCCTTCTCTGCAACGAAGGCCGCCGACGCTCCCAGGTCCATGAACAGCTCCAACAGTATGATCTGGAGCGGAGTGAAGGGGACATCCAGCAGAAGGACGACCGCTGTCATGGTCACAGCGATCAGCGCGACCTTGCAAGCGAGATAGTAGCGCACACCTTTGGTGAGATTTGCAAAGAGCTTACGCCCCTCTCGGATCGCCTGGACGATGGTGTTGAAGTTGTTGTCCCTGAGCACCACGTCCGCGGATTCCCTGGCCACGTCCGTTCCTCCCTGGCCCATGGCCACCCCGATGTCCGCCGCCATCAAGGCCGGCGCGTCATTGATGCCATCTCCGGTGACGGCTACCCTGTCCCCGCGGGCCTGGAAGGCCTTCACTATGCGGAGCTTCTGTTCTGGCGAGGTCCGGGCGAACACTCCCGCCGTGCCGATCGCCTCGGCCAACGCGGCCTCGTCCATCTTGTCTAACTCGTTCCCTAGGGCCAATCTCCCTACCGGCAGGCCGACCTGATGGGCCACCGCTCTCGCTGTCAGGGGGTGGTCGCCGGTGATCATAACCGGGCGTATGCCAGCCCCCTCCACGGCTTCGATGGCCGTCCGGGCCTCCGGCCGAGGGGGATCGAACATGCCGACCATCCCGGCGAACACCATTTTGCCATCCAGGCCCTCGGCCACCCCGAGGACCCTAAACCCTCTAGATGCCATATCTTCCATGCGCGCGAGGAATGCGGCCCTCGATCCCTCATCCAGGGTCACCATCGCGCCGTCCTCAAGATAATGGGTGCAAGGTCCTAGAACGTCCTCAGGGGACCCTTTGAATATCTCCCTACGTCCTGCGGGCCCCTCGACCAAGACCGACATCCGCCTGAGCGCACTATCGAACGGACGTTCGGAGAGGACCCTCTCTCTTGCCCGTAGGCCGCCGACATCTATGC
>JAKIXL010000270.1 GCA_022709105.1 Thermoplasmatota archaeon
AATTTGGTGACCTCCTCTTTAAGGGCAGGTCCCAGGAATCTCATATCAAGGACGCCTGGTATTTCCCTTATCCGGCCCTCTACCGCAGCCAGTACGGCCTCCCGATCCATCATAGCTCCCCTTGGGCAGGATTAGGTCATCCGGGCCTTAATGATTTTCATTATTGGATATAACATCCTGCCAGTCGGGGATAAGGATATCTACCCCAATTTGCTTTATCAATGGGACCAGATGCTTCTGAACGTTAACGGGAAGGAAAAAATGGTCAGCGAAAACGCTACGCTGGCCGAGGCTATCGCCATGTATCTGCGGCTCAACGGGTCGACCTTCGCCGATGCATGGCGGTCCCTGGTGTCAGGGATCAAAGGGAGCAGCGTAAGGTGGCAGAGCACCAAGGTGCTCGCCATGGGCTCGTTCCCCACGGACCTGGAGGTGGACAGGGGCCGCTATCACTACTCCAAGTATGATTGCTATTTCTCCCTTGGCGGGTTCGACAACCGATCCTCCTACATAATGATCGCGAAGGTGGACCACGACGGCATCTATGGCGCCGGGGAAGGCAAGATCGGAAGGATCACCCGGGGACGCCATCTCTTGAGGATGATCGATGAAGGGGACAGCATCCTCGACATCAGACCAGTGGTGTTGGAGCTATCGGACAAGGACTCGTTTCCCACGACCGACATGGGTCTGCGACTGGAAGAGGGCATGTCCGTTGAGACCTGCGTAAGGGTCGACCTCGATCCCAGGTCACCCATCAGCTGCGAGCAGTTCCTGGTGGTGGCCGGTGCGGGCAGGATCGATATCACGGACCGCACCGCCACCTACGTGGGCAACTCGAAGCGCATGGACGTGACGCTCGTGCCGGAGCACATTGAGGTGCGGGAGGATGGAGACGTCACCGTCCGCAACCAAGGCGTCTTCACCGGCCGCATTTACTTCTACCGCAAGCGACGCCAACTGTCATTGGCGCATAATCATGTAGGTAGGGTGATCGCCGGTCATGAGCTGGTAAGGCTCGCGCCTCTAAGTTCGCACATTACGATCATCTCCAATCCTTCCCGGATCATGACCATCGGAATGACCCAGAAGGACGCCCAAAACTTCCTGGAAGCAAGAGGGCTCAAGCAAAAGAGGACCGGCCTGCTGGACGATACCGCGCTGGTGGGCGAACAGGAGCCCGAACTCACCATGGATATAAAAGATGGCATGGAAGTGGAGACATTCGGCGTCCTGCCGAAGAAAGTATCCGTCTGGGAGTTCGATGACGTGCGCGCGCCCCGGACCGTGCACTATCTGCGCAAGATGACCGGTCTGGACCACAAGCCCATCGGGACGATGAAGGTTTTCTTCACTTATCCTGAAATGCCCATGATAACCTTCGTTGGCAATGCCAAGGAGGCTTCCGTGCTGCTGCCTGAGAACCCCTTTGAGAAAGATTCCCCAAGAGGACAGGTCGGCATAACCAACATGTCCCGGCCGAACCGCGGGACCATTGGGATCCGGCTTGATGGCAGCTCGGAGTTCGGTCCGACCGGCGAGGAGAGATATGGGACCAACGTGGTGGGGACGGTGCTCTCGGACCTCGAGACCCTCATGAAGGACATCCAGGACGGGGATATCATCTATCTTCGAGAGCGCCGGCCGGGGGAAGAGTTCAAGCCCCAGGCGGCCGAGGCTCCCAAGAAGCAGGAACTGTCCTTGGACGAGATATCGGATATCGCACGCCAGGCCGAGTTCATGGAGCACGCACCTCCAGCGAGCCCGTTCCTGGGCGGGTCATTGCCGGCCAATGAGCGTAAAACCTC
>JAKIXL010000271.1 GCA_022709105.1 Thermoplasmatota archaeon
GACCTCCTTGATCACGTGGCCGCAGCTCAGGCACTGGAACAGCGCATCGGTGATCTTAGGCCGGACCTCCGTGGCCTTGCGAACCAGGCCTTCCACGGAGACCAGCTTCCCGACGTGCTTGGCCCTGAGGTCCCTGATCTCCACCCGCGAGTCCCTCGGAAGCTCCAATATGCGGAGGTTGATGCCCGCCCGCCGCATGTCCAGGTGCATGAGGTTCTTCATCGCCTGCTTGCCTGCGAGGAGATAGAGGTCGGGATGGTCCAGCAGCCCGGCGGCAAGGTCCGCGTCGAACCTGTCCAGATCATCGTACTTGACGTTGACGCTCCTGACCTCAGGGTACAGGTCGGCCACCTCGCGCACCTTCTGCATGTACTCGGTGCCCTGGAAGAACGCTTCCCACTTGGAGACCACGCTCACGTCCACGCCTGGATGGAGCTTCTCGTCCCGGGGCTCCTCCCCGCTCACGCCGTTCATCACCGCGTCGTAACCATCATCGCCCTCTGCCGGCAAACGCTCACCTTTCCTGTCCCTTGATGCGGGGGGCTGTCTATCCTCCCCGGGCTATTTAGCCTTGTCCTTGCTTCCCAGGAGGCTCCTGGGGCCGCCACCGGGGCCGCTCCCGCCTGCGTCGGCGGGGGAGGGCTGCCTGCGCCTTAGGCCGGCGAGGGCCGCTCCTCCCTGTCCGGCGGCACATAGTCCATCTGGATGCGCACCACCTCTGCACTGGTCTCGGCCTCCGAATAGCGGTCCAGCGGCTCCTGGTTGAGCTTGATGAACTGCTCCCCCCAGCCGAACTTCGAGAGCGCCTGAAGCGCCTGCTCCTTGAAGCCCATGATGTACAGCGAGGCCGCCAGCGCTTCCACGCTGGACAGCTTGAATGGCCTGCCCCAATTGACCGGGTTGGCGGCCAGCATATAGGGAAGCGAGCGCTGCCGCAGGTCGTTCCTAAGCTTGGGGAAGGTCTCGATCTGGTTCCATGACATGTCCATCACCAGCAGACCGTGCTTCTCCGCGGCGGCCCGGTCCTCGCGGGAGATGGACTTCTTCGAGTAGGGGGTCAGGACCACGGCGCCGTAGGGGACGCGCCTCAGGGAGGCGATCTCCTGGGCCAAATGGAACCGGACCAGCTTCTTCCCGGTGCACTTCTTCGGATCGCACTGGTCCTCGTCATACACATAGAGGCGCACGGCCATTGAAGGCCCCTAGGCGCTCGTGGGATATAGAGTTCACCAGGGCATCTCTTTTATCCCGCCCGCCGTTCCCCCCGGAGGATGCATCTCGGCGTGCCGGTCCTCGTGCTTTTCGCCGTGTTCGGCCTCATAGCCGTGCGGCAGGTCGGCCGGTTCCGCTTGAGGATCTGGACAATCATGCTGGGCGGCGCGCTGGTTGTCCTGGCGACCATGCAGATCTCGTTGCCCGATGCCCTCAAGGCGATAGACGTCGACGTCATGCTTTTCCTACTGGGGATGTTCATCGTGGGGGAGGCGCTGCACTGCAGCGGGTACCTGTTCCATCTGGGCGAGAGGGCGTTCCGGCCCGCAAGGAGCGTGGACCACGTGGTGCTCCTCCTTCTCTTCTCCATGGGCCTGCTGTCCGCGTTCCTGATGAACGACACGCTGGCGATCATCGGCACGCCGCTGGTGCTTCGATATGCCTCTCGGCTTAGGATCTCGCCGAAACTGCTGCTCCTGGCCCTGGCGTTCGCGGTGACCACCGGCAGCGTGATGTCGCCCATCGGCAATCCCCA
>JAKIXL010000272.1 GCA_022709105.1 Thermoplasmatota archaeon
TCGGTGGTGTAGAAGCCGGTGCTGGTGGTCAGCAGGAGCTTTTTCCGGCGCGGTCCGGGCAGGTCCTTCCTCATGGCGAAGCCGTCCTTGTCGCTTCCACCAGTGATCGTTAGCTTGTAGCCAGGCAGTCCGACGAATATGCCATCTATGGTGTCGCCGATCTTCTTCCCGATCAGGGAGTTGGCGTGATGTCCAGACACCGGGACATTGTAGGACTTGCCGGATTTCATGTCGTTAACAACGGCCTTGAATTCAACCATTACAAACACCTTTTGAGCGTTATGAGTATTGCGCCCTAATGTAGTACCGCTTAAATAATTATTGGTCAGGCGCAAGGGTGTGTGGCAGGGCTTCAGCAGCGCTTGACCTTCATGCTCCGGCCACTGTGCTTGATCAGCCCTTTGAACGCGTTCAAGGGATCCTTCTCCAGGGCGCTCAGGGAATGCATCATGTCGTCTGGCGAGACCAGCTCGTTCATCACCGCACCCGAGAGCAGCGAGCGCATCCGACCGTCCAGGTCGTCCGAGGACCACAGCTCCACCAGGGTGTCGCGAAGCAGGGCGCCCATCATCAGCTGGTCGGCCATGTTATCCACCAGGTCCTCTTCGTACCTCTGACCCTTGCCCTGCGATAGCAGGGCGGCGTGCTTACCGGCCAGGCTGCCGCAGATATAGGACGGCATGATGCCCTCCCCTACGAAGGCCAGGGTCTGGCCGGCGGCGTCGCCGCAGAAGAGGACGTTCCCGCGGACCGGCCCGCCGAGGAAGCCGGGCACCGGGGCGTCGCCCATCTTGACCTCCAGGACCTTGTCCACGTCGAAGTAGCGGGAGACCACCGGGTGTCCGGTGATCCAATCCTCCAGGAAGGAGCGGCGGGAGGCGTTGACGCCTACCAGACCGACACCGACGTTCGCCCTTCGCTTCCCCTTGGGGATGATCCATCCGTAACCGAGGCCGATCTCCGGTTCGATGAATATCTGCATGCACTGCGGGATATCGCGCTTCGCCACCAGTTCGAACTCCACGCCCCGGGCGACGTCCCTGGTCGAGAAGAACTCCGCCTTGAGCTCCTTGGAGAGGGTGGAATGGACCCCGTCCGCGGCGACTATAGCCTTGGGAGACAGCTCCACCTCGTCCCCTTGATGGCTCAGCAGGCAGCTTTTGACGGAATCGCCATCCATCTTGACCGAGAGGAGCTTGGTGTCCGCCTGTATCGCCGCTCCGGCGAACCCCGCCCGGAAGGCCAGGTACTTGTCGAAGATCTTGCGCTCGACGGTCACGCCTCGCCAGTAGGGCTCGGAGTTGTCGATGGTCACCTCCCGGCCCAGGACGAAGCGGGTGAAACCCTGCCTGGACACGATGGCGTTCTCCGGGATGCGCATCCCCGAGCGCTTAACCAGATCGGTCCCGATGACCTCGCCGCATTGCACCGGCGTCCCGATCTCCTTTTTCTTGTCCACCATCAGGGTCCTCGCGCCTGCTAGCGCCGAAGCGCGGGCCGCCCCGCTGCCGGCCGGTCCAGCACCAACCACCAGAACGTCACACTCTTTCATTTCACCAGCCCCATTTCGCGCCAAGGTCATATGCCCGATAGAGTTCCCGATATTTCTTTCCGTTCAACAGCGCCCGGAGCCCGGACAGCTTTCCGTAGCCCTTACGGAACGGACGGACCGAACGGAACAGCTCCCCATTGTCCATCCCCTTCAGGGTATCGAACGCCTTCACGAACACCGGCGAGGC
>JAKIXL010000273.1 GCA_022709105.1 Thermoplasmatota archaeon
TTCGCCTCGAAGAGGCTTGAGCTGAGAGCTCATGAACAGCCCGAAGCCGCCCATCAGCCTTCCCCCCAGCGCCTTGGCCACGTCACCGGCCTTATAGGCGAACGATAATGAGGTCATCGATTTGACCAGGGACTCCTTGTCGAAGAGGTAATAAGGCATGATCATTGCCGAGTTCCGGTCGACCAGGACCCCGATGAGCGCTCCCTCCATCTTCATGGTCCTCATGAGGTCGTAGAGGCCATTGACCGCGTCCGCATAGGTACCCACCGGTATCAGGATCTCAGAGGCCGAGGTCCCGAGCCCAAGCATGGAGGTCCGGTACTCATAGCAGCGCTCGTCCCATTCGTGCTGGGCGAGCTCGTAGCTCTCCTTCTTGCCGCCGTGCTTGGCAACGATCTCGTCGATCACCTTTTCCTCGTACTCGACCATGGCCTTGTCGCCTTCAAGCGTCACGAGCCAGAGGCAGCCGACCTCGGGGGCGTCGTGTCCCATCTTGCGCAGGTACTTGAAGTGGTTGCCGTCGGACCAGGCCACGTGCAGAGGCGTGACCTTGCTTCGAGTCAGGTCCTTCAAGGGCGCGCCCACCTTGTCCAGGCTCTCGAACGAATAGGCGAGGGGGCGGAACACCTCGGGCTTCGGGTAAAGCTTCAGAGTGACCTCGGTTATGACGCCCAAGGTCCCTTCCGTACCCACGAACAATCGGTTGAGGTTATAGCCGGTCATGTTGTCGGCCAATGAGTCGAAACCGGTGTTGATGATCGTCCCGTTAGGGAGGACGACCACCATATTGCGAATGTTGTCGCCCGCCGATCCGTACTTGTAGTTGCCCATCCCCACTCCGTTCATGGCGATCCATCCGGCCACGGAGGCGTTGGGGAAGCTGCTGGGATAGGCCCCGAGAAGGAACCCCTTTTCCCAAGCGGCATCGTAGACAGTTCCCCACGAGGCACCGGCCTGGCAGGTGATGGTCATGTTCTCCTCATCGATGTTGAGGACCTTGCTCATGCGGGCCACCATGTCGAGGGATATGCCTCCGGCGGCGGGAACGCCTGCCGCTACGTATCCGGTGGCCGCGCCCCTCGGAGTGATGGGCACGCCCGCATCGGCCGCGATCTTTACGATCTTCTGAACGTCCTGAGTGGAGGAGGGTCGTACCACCACGTCGGGGATCACCTTGAACCCGATGTCGATCTCCTTAGGGAGGCCAGTGGAGTCGTGGCTGTATAGCAACCTCTCCATCTCACTGGTCTTAACGTTCTCCGCTCCGATGGCGTCCTTGAGCTTCTTCACATAGGGTTTCTGTGACTTCTCAGAAGTATCGGCGACAGCTTCCATTTAATACCCTCTGGGCGTTACGAAATCTTGACCAGATAGTCGCATTGGAATATAAGAACCCTATGCCCCGCCGGGGGCTGTTAAGACCGTCTCCAGACATCAGAAGATATCGAAATGGCCCAGAGATTGCGGGCGCATTCGCAGCGGTCCCATCAGGCACCTGGCAATCACCTCGCTCGGTCCTGATGAGCGCCATTCCCTCCAGAACGATCCTTATCAGGATACGTCCTTTGTTGGATGGACATTTGTCCTTGTTGCTTCTTTCGAAGCTCGGACCCATGTACGGTCTTTCGAACGTGAATGGACCTTGATGGACCTATGACCGTAGTTTAACGGACACGGTATCCTCGAGCCGCTCTGATGCGCCTTCCGCCTCTGAGCATTATCTATT
>JAKIXL010000274.1 GCA_022709105.1 Thermoplasmatota archaeon
ATTTTGATTCCTCTCGATCACGATAGCAATGGGGGCATCCTCAGCGCCGGGTGGTCGACCTTGACCATCCACTCCATGAGGCCCTCGGCGTCGGTGGTAACGGTCTCGTCGGCGATCTTGTCCACGAAGTCCGGCTCTCCGAGCTCCTCGGCCCGCTTCTGGAGCGCGTCGCGCATCGCCTCCTTCAGCTCCCTGGGCATCCAGGCGATCCTCAGGAACCCGCCGTCGGCAGAGATGAACTTCCGGCTGGTAATATATTTTCTTCCAATGCCGATGAAGCCGGGCGTCTGTCTCCCGCCGCCGACCGAGCCGGCGAGGGAGGAGAACTTCATGCCGATCGGCGTCATCCCGGCATACTCGCGGTTGACGGCGATGACCGCCTGGGCGTCGGCGGTCATGGCCACGATCACCTCGAAACAACCGCAGGAGGTCATAGGGTCCTCCATCATGGTGTAGGCGTTGAACCTCTCGATCTTGTGGTGCGTCCCCTCGAACACCGCCTCGTTTATCCCGCGCCACTGGCCCTTGGTCTCGTCGAGGCATTCCCCCTTGAGGATGCCCCGGTTCGGCCCGTTGGGGTCGATCTCCTCCGCCGCCTTGGCATCCAGCCAGTTGACGGCGCCGCACAGCCCCAGGCGCTCCGGGGTTATGATGCAGATATGGTCCGGCGCGAAGGAGCTGCACAATGTGCAGACATACAAGGTGTCCACGCTCTCGTCGGTCAACCCAGCGACGCGGGCGTCTCGCTGCGCATAGACCTCCAAAGCCTCAGGCAGGCGCTTCCGCACTTCGTTCTCATCGGTGACGATGGTGACCTGCACCCGGGACACGATGTTGCCGAACTCCTCCTTGAGCTTGGTGATTAGGATGTCCCCGAAGTGCTTGAACCTGAGCCCGGCGGCCACGGCCGGCTTGCTCAGCCGGATCCACAGGATGTTCCTCTGCCCAGTGTGCCACGCTCCCTCTGCATAGTTTACGAAGAGGTGGATGCGCCTCTCCAACACGCCCTCGAAATCCTCACTCATCCGCTTGCCGTAAACGTCCACGAGGATGGCGATCGGGGTCTTGCCGCCTTCGGGCATCGCGTCCACGTCCGGGCCGATGACCTCGATGCGGCCATCCTGGACCTCGTCCTCCGGGCGGACGCGAAGAAGCTCGAACGCCAACGTCTTGGACGCTCCCCCCGCCTCGGTATAGGTGTCCGGCCTGCGGACCACCTCGCCCTCGAACGCGGGGCCGTAGGCGACGGGGATGTTCACCGGCGCCAGCTTCACCTTGATGCCCCGGAGCTCGATGGCCTCCTGGACCATCTTGCCCGGCTCCGTGACCTGCACCAGCTTCTCCGGTATGCCCTCTACGGGCTGGTCGGTGACGATGCACGCGCCGTTGAGCACCGCCGCGAAGGCCGCCCCCGCGAGACCGGGTCCAGAGGGCCGAACTCAAGGACGAATACCTTTGGCCGCTTTGCCAGGTATGAGGCGGTTCCTTCGCGGTCGCCTCTCTGCACCCCCCCGAAGGAGAGCGCGGCACGGATGGCGAAATTGAGGGCGTGGACGATCTGGGTCCCGTGACCTACCGGGTACAGCCTCGAGCGCTCCCCCATCTGCACGTTCTTCGAAGCGAGCTGCTCGATGACCTCGCCCGACGCGATGATCAGGATGCCTTTGGACTGGAGGTCACGAACGATGCGCACCA
>JAKIXL010000275.1 GCA_022709105.1 Thermoplasmatota archaeon
TCTCGAGAAACCGGCCCGAGGCGCCGGCGCAGATGCCGCCCATGGTGAAGTTGTCAGGGATGCCGTCGCGCACGGTGATGGCCTTGTTGTCCATCCCTCCGATGTCGATGATGGTGGCCTCTCCCTTCTGCCGGTCAGCGAGCCAGACCGCACCCTTGCTATTGACCGTCAGCTCCTCCTGCACCAGCTTGGCCTCGAGCTTCTTGCCGATAAGGAAACGCCCGTAGCCGGTGACACCGATGCCTTCCAGTTCGCTCTGCTTCACCCCCGCATCCTCCAGAGCCTTTTCGAAAACCTCCAGTCCGGTCTCCAGAACCGGTCCGGTGGGGGTCCAATACTTGCCGATGATCTCGTTGTCGCGCATGATCATGGCCTTGGTGGTCGAGGACCCGGAATCGATGCCCGCGGTAAGACCTACCTGGCGTTCCCTGGCGAGAAGCTCCTTCTTCTCCACTATGGTGACCAGGGCTTCCATGCGGGTGAGCAATTGGGCGGCCTTCAGGCGCTCAGTGAACGAGTAGGTGACCACAGGCAGCTTGGTGTGGTCCTGTATGTACCTCCGAACCTCGTTCCTGACCAGGGCCGCCTCCGCGCATCGGAAGCAGGTGGCGATGAACACCGCGTCCGCGTCGTAGTGCCCGTCGGCGAGCGCCTTGGCGCGAGCGATCATCAGGCGGAGCTGGGGAGAGGCGGGGTCGAAGCCGAACTCCTCGACCGAGCGGTTGATGTCATCGAACGCGACGTCCGGATAGACCATCTTGCCTCCGACGGTGTCGGCGGCGTGGTCGATCTCAGATTGTATTCCAGAATACTCCGTCCCGCAGGACAGCTGTGCGATCTTGATGGCCATATTACAGTCCCTCCAGGAAGGCCTTGATCTTGGAGACCATGACCTTGGCCTCATTGTCATCATGAGGATAGTGCACCTCGAGCGTCGGGATGCCCTTCCGCCTGACCATGTAGGTGAGCATCAGGTTGGTACGGTGGCATCCCACGCAGCCGAAGGTGTAGGGCATATCATGCATTATGATGGCCGCCTCCGCCTCATCGACCATCGGGCCCCAGATGGCAAGGCGGCCCCGGATGCCGGAGGGGACCTCTATCCCTGCGTACTTCAACCCCCTCATGATGTCGTCCTGAGAAAGGTTCAAGGGCGGGGACTCCACCTCCGGCTCCACCACATGGTCGCGCAGCTCGCCCATCAGGGAGAGAGGTTGGTGGCCGAAGCGTTCGACCAGATCGTATAGGATAAGGCTGTTGGGCGGGATCATGAACACCTTCATTTCGACACCTCGTCTGCTATTTCCTTGAGCCGCTTCACCGGCAATTGCTTGGGTCTGGGAGGAAGCTCGCATATTTCCCCTAGGTCCGCTGCGCACAGGGCCACGTCTATCATGGAGAGGTCTCTCCACTCTTTCTCCACCTGGTTGAACCCCGGGCGGGAGCCATGGTGGGCTCGGCACCTCCTCTCGTCGCCAATGGGGAAGGCCCTGATCTTGGAGAATATCCTGTTGGGGTCAAGCTTGCGGACCTCGCTGAGCGCCTTGCGCACGATATCCCGTGGCCCTTCAATGTTGGCGCCGTAGCATGTTTCCTTTACATTAAGCTCTAGGCCCAGCGAATGGATGAACCGGGCGATCTGGTCCG
>JAKIXL010000276.1 GCA_022709105.1 Thermoplasmatota archaeon
TCCCATTCCGCGGACCTCTGCCCTGCGGTCACCGCGCAGGTGGCAGGGGAGTTCGAGCCGGTGCCGGAGATGTACTTCGGAACGGTGGCCCCCGGCGGTTACGCATGGGTGATCCCCAAGGCGGGCGGGGCGAACGTGGGGCTGGGAGTGTCAAGGAAGTTCGCCAGGATGCCGGTCAGTAAGTACTTCGACGCTTTCCTGAGCTCGAAGGGGCTGCAGGCCGGAAGGCCGATGGGCAAGGTGGTCCCGATGGCGATGCCGGTGAAGCGCACCGTGGCCGGCCAAGCCATGCTCGTGGGGGATGCCGCCGGCCAGGTCATGGCGGTCAACGGGGGAGGGATCCCGATGGCCCGCATCGTGGGCAAGGTCGCCGGCAAGGCAGCTGCGGCCCACGTTCTGAATGGAACTCCTCTCTCGGAGTATGAGCGGGAATGGCGCCGGCAGGTCTACAAGCCCCTCAGGACCGCGGCGCACACCAAGGTACTGGCGGAACTGTGCTTCGGAAGCGCCTGGCGCACCGATGCGGCCATGCGGGTCCTCGGCCCCCGCAGGATGAACAACCTCATCCGCTGCCGGCCGATCTTCCCCTAATCGCCCCTCAGGACGGCCCAGGCGGCCCGGGGCACGCTCCGCAGGAGCCCCTTCGCGGACCATTCCATCTCCCGCTTGTGGGTGATGGTGCTTTCCATAAGCTCCTCCGACCTCCGCTGCAGCTCCTGGAACGCCTTCCTGCGCTCTTCGGGATCGGGGAGGGCCATGGTCGCGTCCACCCTTCGCATCATGTCCACGGCCTCCGCGGAGCGCCTCAAACGGAACTCCAACTCCTCCTTGTCTATGAGGCCGCACTCGAAGCGCGCCCTGTTGATGACGTCGGCCGCCTCGTAGCTCACCTCGGCGATGTCATCCCTGGTCATCCATTTGGTCTCGTAGGACAGCACATGCTTCCACGAGGGCGCCAGCAGGCGGGCGCGATGCTCCTCCAGCGTGCGAGCGAAGGAGACGTATCCGTATCTCTCCGGGTCCTCAAAGGCCATCGAGCCCGGGTCAAGGAACGGGGCGAGCGGGGAGATGAACACGCACAGCCGGGGGTCCTTGTCCGCCAGAAGGTAGAGGTGCCTGGCGTACTCGGCGCTCCGCACCGCCGACTCCCTGGTCTGCTTGGGCAGGCCTATCATGAAGAAGACGTCGACCCGCTCCGCGCCGTACCTCAGCGCGTTCCTGATCGATGCCTCCAGATCCTCGTTCGAATACCTCCGGCCGAGGGCCTCGCGCACCTCCGGGTCGTGGGAGTCCGGGGAGATCTCCACCGCGAACCCCTCGGTGTTGGCGCTCGCCAGCCGGTAGAACTCCTCGTCCGGGGGGGTGAAGAACTCAAAGATGAGGGAATTGGTCACGCCCAGCCGCTTCACCTCTTTGAAGAATCTTTCCATATAGTCCACGCCTCCCCGGCGCGGGTCCCCGACGATGAACGTGGGGCCCTTGATGTATCGTTGGATGTTGAACACATCCTGGGCCAGCTTCTCCGGGGACCGGAAGGCCGGGCGCTGCCTGTTCAGGAACCCGCGCATTGCCTGGCATGAGCCTCCGCAGACCGTGCAGTTCAGATGGCAGCCTTTGATGGAGAGGGCCATCGTTATGGGATACC
>JAKIXL010000277.1 GCA_022709105.1 Thermoplasmatota archaeon
GCAGGTACTGCTGGCGGAGGCCGGTGACTTCTGCACCGGAGCCTCCGGAGGCAACCACGGGATGCTGCACTCGGGCGCCCGATATGCCGTTAAGGACCCTCAGGCAGCGGCGGAATGCGCCGTGGAGGGCGCTACGCTGAAGCGGATAGCACGGTCTTGCATCGAGGATTGCGGCGGCATGTACGTATCCCTCCCATCGGACGATCCCGAATATGGGGACCTCTTCCTGCGCTCATGCCGAAGCGCCGGTATCTGGACCGAAGAACTGTCCGTCACAGAGGCCAGGAAGGCGGAGCCGAGCCTCAGTCTCAACGTCCAGCGCGCGGTCAAGGTGGCCGACGCCTCCATAGATCCCTTCTTCCTTGTATGGTCGAACGTCGAGGCGGCCCGGCAGGCAGGGGCAGAGGTCCGCAACTACCTTCCTTTGCGGTGCTTCGAGGTCAAGGACGGAAGGATATCAGGCGCCATGCTCGGTGAAGGCGTCAACGCCATCACGGTCCGTCCAGAGATGGTCATCAATGCCACTGGAGCGTGGTGCGGCCGTACCGCGGCGATGGCCGGTCTAAAGCTGGAGATGCAGCTGGACAAAGGAAGCATGATAGTGCTCAACGGCCGCGCGGTGAACGGACTGGTGAACCGCCTCCGGCCACCCTCGGACGGGGACATACTCGTCCCCCACCGCTCCTCGACGATCCTGGGAACGACCTCAGGAGAAGGAAACCTCGACGGAGCAAGGGCGACCCGGGAGGAGTCGGAGAGATTGCTTAGGGAAGCGGCCGCCGCCGTCCCTGAGGTGTTATCGACCAGGGTCGTCCGCGCCTATGCCGGGGTCCGTCCCCTGCTCTCGGGGACCGGGCATGGGCGCAAAGCGTCCAGGGGATTCCAGGTGGTCGACCACGAAGATGAGGGAGTGGATAACCTGGTTAGCGTGGCGGGAGGAAAGCTTACCACATATCGCCTGATGGCCGAGAAGGCTTCGGACATGGTGATGTCCAAGCTCGGCCGGAAGGCCTCCTGCCGCACTATGATCGAGGATATATCTCCGCCTGCAGAGAGCCTTTCTAGCTTTCACCGCTCCCTGATGGCCTCCAAGTACGGCATCGTCTCCAACAAGGTAGCGGACCATTGCCTGTCGACGCCCATGGGGGCCGACGAGGCATGCTCCTGCGAGGCGGTGACCAGAGGAGAGCTGGAATTCTTCGCCTCCTATCCGGACGTGCGGTCCCCGGCCGACCTCATGCGCCGCACCCGTGCAGGCATGGGCTTCTGCCAAGCAGGGCTTTGCGCCTTCCGCATTGCCGCGCTGCTTCCGGAGGGCGACCCCATCGAAGCGGCCGAAAGTTTCCTCGATGAAAGATGGAAAGGCATCGCTCCAGTGCTCCAGGGCGAACAGCTCCGCCAGGAGGTGTTCAAGGCCCACATCCTCAAATGCTATGGCCTGGACCATACAGGGGGTGGACGACGATGATCGCCGGAACGCAGTGCGATGTGCTGGTCATCGGTCACGGCGCCTCAGGGTGCCTGGCCGGTGCGGCCATGGCTCAAAAGGGGCTCGATGTGATAGTGGTCGGCCTGGGCACCACCGCCACCGAACTCTCTACCTCGAGAGTGTCCCTCCCCGAAGTAGATCGGGAACGGCTTG
>JAKIXL010000278.1 GCA_022709105.1 Thermoplasmatota archaeon
ACAAGAGGGAGAAGCTCCTGGAGATACTGTCCCAGGATGATGCCCCATCGGAGGAGTCCAGAGACCTCAGCCGGCTTTGAACGCTGATCCATGGCCGCCCTGGCCGTTGCGTCCTCGGCGGCCTGCCCTTCCTATCTCAGCATCATCAGGGACAACGGTCTCCCCGGGAATGTCCCGAAGCGCTCTCGTCAATAATCGATCAGGTCGTCCTTCTTCATGAACTCCCTGAGGAGCGAGGTGGCGTAGCAGCCCTTGTTCAATGAGAATGAGAACCGGACATCCTCCCCAACGACCTCATGATCGAGGTCTATGATGCGCCCCAGCACCTCGCGGCGGTTGCCCTTGGACGAGCATTGGTGCAGGTACGGCACCACAAAGTCCTTGTTCTCCAGACCCTCAGACGAGATGACCGCCCTCTCGATCTCGCCCATCTCGCCTTCGCACAGCACCGACTCGGACCCGAACAACACCGCGCTGACGAACGCCCGCCCGTTTCGAACCTGCCTTTCCACGAGGTCCAGGTTCCCGGCGGTCACCGGGACGCCCCGGTCATGGTCCGGCAGTCCCAGCCGATCGGCCGGCAGGACCACGTCCCCGACCAGCGGCCGGCCTAGCGGCAGGCCGCGGCGGATGCGCTCGCTCAGCATCCGGTTGAACAGGTATGATTGGTAGGCATGCACGAACATCATCTGCAGGTTTGGCGGCAGGACCTGTATCGCCCCCACATAATCTCCCGGATTGCGGGCCAGGTACCCAATTACCATGCGCTCGAAGGTCAGCGTCCGGGGGAAATAATCCAGCGCCCGTTGGAAATCCCGCTCGCGATCAAGGGTTCGTCTGGCCTCCCGGGCCTCCTCGCTCTCCTGGGCCACCGGGTTCCCTGCATAGGTCATGGCCGCTCTTTCGAAGTCGCCCCTGACGATCCACTTGCCGACCTCGTGGGTCACCGGACGAACGGCCCCGAAACGCTGTACTCCAAAGAAGTTGGGAAAGCCCCCCAGCTCCTTCAGCGCCCCTGAGGTGCGCTCCAGCGAAGAGCTGAGGTCGTCGCCGGAAAGGGAGACGCCAGTGACCAGGATCCTGAAACGGTTGCCCACCAGATCGCCTATGGCAAGCGGCTTCCTCGCAGGATAGGCATCCTCGACCTTAACCTGGTGAACGTCGATCCCCATCACCTGCTCCACCGGAGCCTGGAAGGACATCAGCTGGGACGTTATCGCCCTTTTATCCTTGGTGCCGGCGAACCCTATCGCGTCCCGCGATATGCGCAGCGCCTTCGACAGCTCTCGCACCAGGCGGTTCATCTCCCAGTTCTGGGCGGTGACCTTGGCGATGGTGAACCGGCCGCCCTCGGAGCGCTCAGGGTATGATGATATCTCCTCCACCTGAAAATCCTCAGGGGAGCGTTTCAAACGGCCGCCGATGCCGGGGGCATCGGTATAGAAGACCTCGAGGCCGATGAGGGCCTCGCGAGAACTGCACTCCAGCATGTCACTTGCTCTTTTCCAGCTTCTCCCGCGCTTCCTTGAACTCATTGGCCACGGACTTGGCGGCCCTCTTCAGCGCGGTCTGGGGTTTGCCGCTCTTCACCTTGATGTAGAGGATGGGAACATCCAGGTCAGGGTGTCCAGTGGTGAA
>JAKIXL010000279.1 GCA_022709105.1 Thermoplasmatota archaeon
CCGCCACGGCTGGATGGAGCGGGCGGACATCGCCGAGAAGCTGAAGCGGGACGAGGAGGTGCTGAAGAGCTATGACAACGCCATCGGCCTCGATCCCAGCGACCCGGCGGCCTGGAACGGGAAAGGGTTCGCCCTTCTGCGCTTAGGCCGTTATGATCAGGCGCGCCGCGGCTTCGAGAAGGCCCTTGAACTGAACCCCAACATGACCTCGGCCAACGAGGGGCTGCGCATGGCCGATGCGAAGCAGAGGGAGAAGCAGATAGCGGAGATGGCCGGGAAGGTGCTGGAGTTCCAGTACCGCAACGGACGGAGGATGAGCAAGGAGGAGGTGTTCCGGGAAGCCAACGTACCGTATCAGATGCTGGACGAGGTGTTCGCCTTCCTGGAGCAGCGCGAGTACGTGGACCCCGCGCAGCTGTCCGACGGGGAGTTCGCCTCCCTGGAGGTGCAGTCCCGCACCGCCCTGCTGATGTATTATCGCTCGGCAAGAAGCGGCCAGGGCGGGCTGAGCCTATCGGACGTCTATTCGTCGCTGCCGGAAAGGGACATCGCCCAGGCCAAGCGCGTGCTCGGTTACATCGAAGGGGTGAACGACATCGATTTCACCTACGTGATGCCGGACCAGGAGACGGAGAAGCTGTTGCGCACCGCGCTCAACATGCCAGAGGAGAAGCGCAACCTCTTCTCTTTGATGGAAGGGCTGAACATCGGGGTGTACAAGGCGCGCAACATATTGGCGATAATAGGTTCCCTGAAGACCGGGGAGCGCCCGGCGCCGATGCCGCGGTCCAAGGGTCAGCGGACGCCCCCGGCGCAGCGTCCCACGGACGACCTGTTCGTGGAACCGCCGCGCAAGAAGAGGCCGGAGAAGGGACCGGACGCGGTCATGCTCCCTGACATCAACGACCATTACGAACGCGACGGGGTGCGTCTCTTCGGCCAGGAGGAACGATTCCTCTACGATTCCATCTACCCTCCCAAGGAGAAGAAGAAGCCGGAGAAGCTGGACGACATGCAGGGGCGCAAGTGCCTGTTCCATGGCGGTCTGGCCGTATCGACCTGCGCCAATTGCGGCAGCATGCTGTGCAAGGAATGCCAGAGCGGCGGAAAGTGTCCTCGCTGCGGCTTCGTGCTCGGCGGGAAGGTCCAGAGGCCAGAGGAACTGGCCCCGGCACCGTCCGAGCCCGAGGAGCGCGACTGGAGCCGGCTGTGATCAATAATCGGAGATGTCCGATTTCATGAGCTCCCGGAGGAGCACCGTGGCGTAGCAGCCCTTTCCAAGGAAGAAGGAGGCGGTGTACTCATCGTCCGCGATCTCCAATCTAAGGTCGCGGTACTCGCAGACCAGTTCGCGTCGTGAGCCGCGCGAGGAGCAATGCGGTATGGCCGGCACCAGGAAGTCCTTTGGCGAAAGGCCTTCCTTGGCTATGGCCGCCCGCTCGATCTCGCCCATCTCTCCCTCGGCAAGCACCGATTCCGAGCCGAACAGGGTAGCGGAGACGAATGCCCGGCGGTCCCGCACCTGGCGCTCGACCAGGTCCAGGTTGGTCTTGGTGACCGGCACCTGCTTGTCATGATCGGGATTCCCATCCTTGTCCGCCGGGAGCACCACGTCGCCGACGATCGGCGCGTTCAATG
>JAKIXL010000027.1 GCA_022709105.1 Thermoplasmatota archaeon
GGAGATCCTAAAGCTCGGGTTCACCAACCCGGTGCCGGAGGATATGGTCCGCCGCTTCCTCAAGGGCAAGCAGCGCGTGGTGGTATTGGAGGAGCTGGAGCCGTACCTCGAGGACGAGGTGCGGCGGATCGCCCAGCAGGCCGGGATCGATATCGAGATACTGGGCAAACGCACCGGGCACCTTCCCCGGGCGTTCGAGTACTCGCCTGACCTCATCCTTTCGCTCGGCTCCGTACTAAAGGTCAGGCCGGAGAGGACGCCCCTGCCTTCGGTGCCCTTGAAGCTGCCTCCCCGTCCGCCGGTGCTGTGCGCAGGCTGCCCCCACCGCTCTACCTATTACGCGGTGAAGAAGGCGGTGGGCAAGGATGGCGCGATCTACTCGACCGACATTGGGTGCTACACCTTGGGCGTCCAGCCGCCGATGCAGTGTGCCGACTTCGTGCTGTGCATGGGCTCCTCCGTCGGCGCCGCGGGAGGCTTCGTAGAAGCGACCGACCAGAAGGTCGTGGCGTTCATCGGCGATTCGACGTTCTTCCATGCCGGCATTCCGGGGCTGATCAACGCGGTTTACAACCGGCACAACTACACGCTTGTCATCCTCGACAACCGCACCACGGCCATGACCGGCCACCAGCCCAATCCGGGCGTGGGGCGCGATTATTGCGGCATCGAGACCATAGGTCTGCCGATCGAGCCTCTGGTCCGAGCGTGCGGCGTCGAGCACGTGCGGACGGTCGACCCGTACGACCTGAAGGCGACAATCGAGGTGATGAAGGAAGCCGTCGAATACAGCGGGCTCTCGGTGGTCATCTCCGAGCATCCCTGCCCTCTCGCGGTCAGGAAGGAAGGCAAGCTCGCCCCGGTGAAGTACGCTATAGACCAGGAGAAGTGCATCAGGTGCTACACCTGCGTCTCCAAGTACTCCTGCCCGGCCCTCAGCAAGGAGGGCGGCATGGTGAGCATAGACCTCTCGCTGTGCATCGGATGCGGGTGCTGCGCGCAGGTATGCCCCAAGCAGGCCATCGAGGTGGTCCAGTGAAGTACAACATCCAGCTTGTGGGAGTGGGCGGGCAGGGAGTGCTCCTGGCATCCACCGTCCTTGGCAACGCGGCGGTGGCCGAGGGGCTCCAGGTCGCCATGTCCGAGGTCCATGGCATGGCCCAGAGAGGCGGCAGCGTGCTGTGCTCGGTGCGCATGGGCGATGAGATATTCAGTCCCCTCATACCCATGGGGTCCGCGGACATCCTGCTGGGCTTCGAACCGGTGGAGACCTGCCGCGCGCTCAACACCGCGAACAAGGACAGTCACATCATCACCAACATCACGCCGGTGGTCCCCATCAGCGTCTCGGCCGGCAAGGAGACCTATCCTCCGATCAACGAGCTTCTGGACGCCATCCGCTCGGTCAATGGGAACCTCATAGCGCTGGACGCCACCGCGCTGGCGGTGCAGGCCGGGAGGGCGATAGCCGCCAACTCTGTGCTCATCGGAGCCATCTCCGCGGTCAAGGGCTTCCCGCTGTCCCGCGAGCGCATGCTCGATTCGCTGCTGGCTATCGTCCCGCCCAAGGCCAGGGACATCAACGTCCGGGCGTTCGAGCTGGGGTATGAGAAGGCCAGGTCCTAGCGCGGGATCCGAATAATATTTAAGTTCCAACATCGCGATGACCGCCATCATGAGATGGTGCGCTCCCCTGGCGGCGACGATGCTGGCACTATCGATCGTTGCCTGCGTCCCGCCCGCGGCGGCCTTCGACGAGATGAGCGGGATAACCATGACCATGTCGCCGCAGGAGGCCACCAGCGGGGCCCGCCTGGACCTCGTGGTGACGCTGAGCAATCAGAACGACCGGGACCTCACCATCACCTCGCTGACGGCGCAGATCTACAACGGCGGGATGTTCTCTCCGGAGGCTAAGTACGAGATGTACCACATAAATCCCTCCGAGGGCCTCGTGCCGGCTAACGGTACAAGGTCGTTCGAGCTCGGCGGGAACGCTCCTAAGTACGTGGGCATGTGCTCGGTGGCGGTGACCATCGCCGGCGTGTTCGAGGGCGATGAGAACGCCTCCATCGACATCCTACTCTCGTCCATCACGCTTAATCCCGATATCTGGGGCTTCATGCTGACGGGTGCGCTGCTGTTCATCATCCCGCTGGTGATCGCGGTCGCCGCCATAGCCGTCGTGATATGGCACAACGGCAAGAGCAGGGGCGGCCGGTAAGGCGGGCGTCCGAGAGCCCGATCGCTCCGCCGATGTCATGCCCGGAAAGGATCTCACGCCCTCTCCATCTAGCGCTAGGCTACCGGCGCCACCTGTTGCAGCGCGTAGCCGATGATAACTCGGATGTAGCCTCGAAGCCGCTCGTCCAGCTCAGGGTCCCCGGTATCCACCCGGAGGACCCTGGTCTCCCTCAGCTTATTGGGGGTGGCCATTACCACGATGCTCCGGATGCCGGCCATCTCGATGACCCGGTGCGATATCTGCTGGTTCCCACGGCCGAAGATGAAGCCCTGGGCCCCGATGGGCGAGACCACGATCTTGGCCTTGGAGTATTGTGGCAACGCTCTTAAGATGGCGTCCTCGTCAACGTCCTTGGCCAGGAGCCTGCGGTCCGCCACCAGGTCCACCCCCAGCAGCGTCTTGCTGATGCCCAGCCTATCGGCGAGGGCCTTGATGGTGGTGCCCGGTCCAAGAATGTAAAGGACGCCGTTCTCCATGTTGTCGATGAAGTGCTTTGCCATCGCCTCCTTGTGCTGGTCCTCGGTGGCACCTCCGAGAGCGAGCTTGTACGGCTGCATCAGGGCCGGCTCGCTCGGCGTCAGCATATAGCCATATAGTGAACCGCTCAGCCTTCCTCGCCGCATCTCCTCTTCGTCCACGTCCATGACCTCAGAGGGGTGGGCCGGGAGGTTCTCAACTCGCGTTCTCCTGAGGAGGGCCCCCGCGTCCTGGGGCGTGTTGGCGAAGACGCCGGACTGCATCTTCACGCCCGACGGTATGCCGATGACCGGGGCCGCCTCACCGATCACGTCCATTATGTCGCGCGCCGTGCCATCGCCCCCGGTGAACATCAGAACATCCACGCCGGCCTTCAGGATGGCCGTGCATGCCTCCCTGGTATCCTTCTCCCCGGTTGGATCTCCCGGTGTGTACACGACCGTCACCCTTGGAGTATGACGCCGGAGGACATCCTCGCCCATCGTGCCTCCGGCGGTGAAGAATTCGTAGCCTTCGAGGTCCCCGGCGGCGCGAAGCGCCTCCTCGGTCCTGCGCTGGGCGATGGGGCGGGCTCCCCTCCTCATAGCCTCTTCCAGTATCTCCGCCGTATCTGTTCCCTTGAGCCCGGCCGCCCCTCCCATCCCGGCTATAGGGTTGATGATAAGTCCAACGCGCACGCAACAACATTATTGGAAGGACGATAAAAAAGATAGGAAAAACGAGAGGGACGGGGAGGCCGGGGGGACGTACCTCCTCGCGTCCCTGCTCATCTTGATAGAAGTTCAGGACCCACTGTGGTGGTGAAGGTCATGTCCACGGCCTTCGGGTCGACGCTGGCGGTCACCATCCCCGCTACCGGCGCGGCCGCGGGCCGGGCGACTATGGCGATGTCGGGCATCTCCCTGTAGTACGCCTCGACCTCCTCACGTATAGGCGAGATGAGCTCTTGAGTGATCCTCTGGGTCATGGAATCGATCATGCTTCCGATCGACCTCTCCATGATGGCGAAGCTCTCGTTGACCGGGATGTCCCCGGCCAGGTCCAGCAGCCGATCGTTCTCCAGAACGATCGTGTTCTCGGCGACCCCGCGGAGCTTCTTGATCCCCTCCTTGGCGGCGGCCTGCCTTCCCCTCTCGTACGAGAACGGGTTGATGGCGATGGCGAAGGTGACCGCGTTGAGCCCCTTGGCGACGTCGGCCACAATGGGCGCCGCACCGGTCCCGGTGCCGCCCCCCATCCCTGCGATGACGATGACTATGTCACTGCCCTTAAGAACGCTCTCGAGGGCCGATCTGGCCTGATGCGCGCAATGTTCCCCGACCTCCGGGAATCCCCTGGCTCCCTGGCCATGGGTCACGTCCTTACCGATAAGTATCTTCTTACTGGCGTTGATCCGCTCTAACTTGGTCTCATCGGTGTTGACGGCAACAGTTTCCACCTTCTTGTTGCTCCAGTAGATGCTGTTGACCACGTTGTTCCCGGCTCCGCCGCATCCCACGACGGATATCTTCGGTTCTAGGAGGCCCTTGCTTAGAGTGGCCACTAATTGATCGCTCTTGCTGTGCATCATCCCCGCTCCCTCTCCGTCCCCAACCAAAGGTGGGCTGGAGGGCCCCATTGCTGGGGCCCCGTGCATCCCATCCCTCTGCAGACCACATCCCTTGGATCTGATAAGCTCTTTCAGTCAGGTATCACCTGTACCGTGCTCTTGAGGGCCTCCATTTTCTGCTTCTTCGTTGCCTCAAGGAATTCCTCGGTGTCGATGAACTTCTTCCTGATGCACTCCACCACCGCTTCCTCGGGGGAATTGTATATCCCTGCCCGGACCGAGGTCATGATGGTCTCATGCGCGAACCGGGGGACCTCGATAGTCATCACGTTGCTCTTCTTGCCGAGCTTCGTGGCTTCGGTTGCCCTGTCCCCCTCGAACTGCTCGATGAACGAACGAATGGCCACCCTGGCGAAGTTGGAGCGGTTCGAGTACTCAGGATGCTTCTTGATGAAACCATCAAGAAGGATCAGGTCCTCGGGTTCCAACCGCAGTGAGATCCTTTCTCCGTCCACGTTAGCTCACCTCTGTATTAGAGACGATTGGGAAATGTCCTATTAAGTATATAAAAATATGTCACTCGTCATATATTGTCATACTCAATTTTGATATTTTGATCCTGATCTACCCAGTCATCGATTTGAGAATTTATAATAATTTTTGGTAAAAGCCACAGTTCTATTCAATATGACAATGTACGACGGGGTCGATAATGGCCTTGCAATGCGAGCCGGCGGAAGATCGGCGCGATCGTGAGCGCCGCGGGCGGACCCAGCGCATCTCTCCATGCCCGGACCTTCCCGGCCATAAAATTGGGGCCTTACCGGACACGGCCTCAGAGATCATGAACGACCTCGGCGTTCATAGAGTCGCTCGCCGCACGAAGGGCGTCGCACTCGGAACCCAGGCAACCGCTCCCCATCCAGCCATGCCAACCAAGATGCGGTCGGATATGCATCCTATTTATAACAATAGCGTATTCCTGGCCACAATAGGTGTAGCGATGTCAAGCTGGACCGCGGGGATCGAAGCCAAATGGCAGGCGCGCTGGTTAGATGCCAGGCTTTTCGAGGCGAATAGGGACTCGAGGCCCAAGTTCATGGTGATCTTCGCCTATCCCGGCTTGACCGGATATCTTCACGTAGGGCACATGCGCGGGTACACCTACGTCGATGCTATCGCCCGCTACAAGCGGATGGCGGGGTTCAACGTCCTATTCCCAGTGGGGACGCACGCCACCGGCAACGGGGCCATATCCCTCGCGAAGAGGATAAGGGAGAAGGACGGAAGGACCATCGATTATCTCCTGGCCAACGGCTGCCCGGAAGAGATGCTGCCGAGGTTGGTGGAGCCCCAGCAGGTGGTCGATTTCTTCAACCAGGTCTATGTGAACCAATACTGGAAGCGCTTCGGCTTCCTTGCGGACTGGCGCCGCTTCACCTCAACGACGAATCCGGACTACAGCAGGTTCATCCAGTGGCAGTTCCGAAAGCTGAACGATGCCGGCCTGCTTATCCAGAAGCCTTATTTCGCCCCGGCCTGCGTGGAATGCGGGCCGGTGGCGGTGGACGCCTCGGAGACGGACCTCTCAAAGGGAGGCAACGCCGAGACCACCGAGTACACGCTCCTCAAGTTCCGCTGCGGGGACCTATTTCTTGTTGCTGCGACCCTGAGGCCGGAGACGGTGTACGGGCAGACCAACTTTTGGGTGAACCCCGATGTGGAATATGTAAAGGTCAGGAGGAACGGCGAGATATGGGTCATAAGCCGTCCTTCGTATGACAAGATGCGCTATCAGAAGGACGGTCTCGAGATCATGGGGACCGTGCCCGGGACTGAGCTTATAGGCCTGACGGCCATGGCGCCGGTCATACACCGCCCCGTGCCGGTGCTGCCGGCCATCTTCGCCAAACCCGAGGTAGGGACCGGCCTGGTGACCAGCGTGCCGTCGGACGCCCCTGACGACTGGGTGGCCCTCAAGCTGCTCCAAGAGGACGACGAGGTCCTGAAGAGGTACGGTCTGGACGCTGACCTCGTGCGATCGATAAGGCCGATCCCCATCATTGACACAAAGGGCTATGGTCCCCTGCCGGCGGTGGAGATGGTCGAGAGGATGGGCATCACCAGGTCCGGAGACCCGCGTCTGGACGAGGCCAAGAAGGCCATCTACAAGGACGGGTTCCATACCGGGAGGATGAACGCCGCATGCGGCGAGTTCGCGGGCATGAAGGTCGAGGAGGCCAAGGAACTCATCAAACAGATGATGATAAGGAGCGGCGAGGCCGAGGTGTTCTATGACCTGTCGGAGGAGGTGGTGTGCCGTTGCGGCAGGCCCGTGGTGATCAAGAAGGTGGACGACCAATGGTTCATCGACTATGCCAACCCCGGACTGACGGAGAACAGCAAGCGGCACGCTAAAAGCATGAGGATCCTGCCTCAAGAGTACTACGTGAACGTGCAGGGCGTTCTCGACTGGTTCCGTGAGCGTGCTTGCGTGAGGCAGGGCAACTGGCTCGGGACGCGGTTCCCCCTCGATCCCAAGTGGATCATAGAGGCGATCTCCGATTCCACGCTGTACCCGCTATACTACATCATCGCACCGTACTTCAATTCCGGCCAGTTGGAACTCGGATCTCTGAACGAGACGTTCTTCGACCACGTATGCCTGGGCATGGGAAATGTCGAAGAGGTCTCCGCGGCCACCGGCGTGGCCGTCGATCTCCTTGAGCGGATAAAGGAGGATGTGTTCTACTGGTATCCTCTGGACATCAATCTCGGGGGCAAGGAGCACATGACCGTCCACTTCCCGGCGTTCCTTATGAACCATGTGGCCATCCTCCCCGAGGAGCTTTGGCCGAGAGGAATCTTCGTCAACTGGTACATCACCGGCAAGCTGGGCAAGATATCCAAGTCCAAAGGAGGGGCGGAGCCCATACCTGACGCCGCTGAGCGGTTCGGGGTCGACGCTCTGCGCCTTTACTACGCGCACATAGCCGCACCGTTCGCTGACGTGGAATGGGACGAAGGGGCCATAGACAACTACTCCTCGAGGATCGATCGCATAATCAGGACCCTCGATGAGCTGAAGTCCCTGAACGGCACCGAGGTCCAGAACGCGGACCGGTGGGTCCTCTCGCGCCTTTCCAATAGGGCCCGCACCATCCGATCGGCGATGGACGAGTTCGACCTACGCCGGATGGCCAACGAGGTCTTTTTCGAGACCCTCGCGGACATGAGATGGTACATGCGGAGAGGAGGCGACAACAGCGAGACCGTAGCGAAGGCGGTCAGGAGCTGGGTGCGCATGATGGCGCCGGTTACGCCCCATATCGCCGAAGAGCTCTGGGAGGGCCTCGGGGAGAAGGGCTTCGTGTCGATAGCTCCGTTCCCCGAAGAGGAGGAGCTTCCGTCCGACCCGTTGACGGAAGCTTCCGAGTACTACCTCCAGGAGGTGATGGCCGATATCAACGAGATCCTCAAGGTCACCGGCATCGTTCCCAAGAGGATCATAATCTACACCGCCCCTCAGTGGAAGTCGGACATCTTAAGGCTCGGACTGGACCTCGCCGGGTCCAAGCAGCTGAGCGTTCCCGGGCTGACGAAGGCCGTAATGTCCCGAGACGACCTCAAGCGGAGGGGAAAGGACTCCGCCGACTTCGCCCGGAAGACCGCCGAGGACCTCATGAAGCGTTCCGAGCCGGAGCTGAGGCAGCTTGGAACGGAGATCGACGAGCTCACGTACCTCAAGGACGCTTCCAAGTTCCTGTCCAAGGAGCTGGACTGCGAGATGGCCATCTATCGCGCCGATGACGGGCAGGCCCCCGACCCTCAGAAGAAGGCCCGGGCCGCGCAGCCTCACCGGCCGGCCATCTATGTAGAGTAAGACGCGCTCTTAGGTACCGCTCCCATCGCTCAGCGCGAGCGGTCCTCGTTATGTTTTTCTCGACCCAGACGGAGTTCCTTTTATAGCCGCTAACCGGTTCCGGTCGGTCGGAGGCCCTCAAGCTGGGGGCGATCCCCGGGTCAGAGGTCAAGATGTTCGCGGGTCTCGCCGACCTCATCGTCAGGCGGCACAAGCTGATAATCGCCGCATGGGTTCTGGCATTGCTAATAGCTCTGCCCATGGTGCCGTTGGCCAGCGACGTGGTTCAGTACGAAGAGACGGAGATGGCACCAGGTTCACTGCCGTCATCGATCGCCAATGAGCATATTTCGAAAAGCTTCGGCAGCATAGCCGATCAGCCTACGACCCTGATCGTGATAACCTCCGACGATGTCATGGACGAGCGCACCAGGATCATCACGCTGGCGATCGAGCGTGAGATAGCCGAGGCCTCCCTTTATGGTGACATCAACAAGGTCGAGGTGACATCGCCATATACGATAGCGGAGAACTATGCCCTCAATGTAATCAAAGTGCTGAACTACGCCTGCTCCAGTGCCAACCTCTCCGCCTATCTCACCTTCGGACTGCCGCAGGAGTACCGAATGGTGTGGACCGCCATCAACACCTCGGCCTTCGCCCTTTACACGGTGCCGGAAAGCTACGCGACCGCCTGGGCCGAGGCGATGGCCTCAAACCCCTCGCTCACCGTTGAGGAGGCGGACATAATCGCCTACGCCTCCGCCCGGTCTCGGACCGATGCCGAGGCCATGAACTTGGGCCCCGAGGAGCGCGCTCTTCTTCTCACCTGGCTCCGATCCTTCGCCGGTTCGTGGAACCTGACCGCGCCGATCGGGCTGCAGCCCGGCGAGCGGGCCGTTGCCGCTCGCTCCGATGCCTTCCTTCAGCTCCAGAGCTCCCTTGACCTGCCGGAAAGGGACAAATGGCTTATCCAGCAGGTGAGCGCGTCATTCGCTACCTTGGAGGTCGACTTCCGCAACGTGAGCGCTGTAGCCCGCGAGGTGGTCGACGGCAGGATCGAGGCATCCGTTGCGAAGATGACCTCAGGGCAAGCATCCTACGGGAACGTGACCTCGGGCCAGGTGGTCCTTGTCAGGGAATACATGAACTCGTTTTATTCCTGGTGGTCCGGCCTTGGCAGAGTGCCCTCGGACGCCGAGATGGAGCACGGGATACTCGTTCTGTCCCTGGAGTTCGGCGAGGGGATATCGGACCGGGAGACCAGGGAGGTCTTCCTGGCCGTCCGTTCCTCCATCGGCGGCCTGGCCGTATACAAGGACGCTGAGGCCAGAACGGAGGCCATAGTGGCAGTGGTGGCATCGATGCCATCGATCGTGGAGCGCGTCGCTCCCGAACGATGGTTGGTGAACGCTTCAGCGGAGATGGGGGGCTTCGACATGGTCAAGGCAAAGGCCTTGAGCCGCAAGATATCCTCCAACTCATCGCTGGACCACCTGCCGTTCAAGATGCCCGCGGGGATCTTCGGGCAGCTGGTGTCCGCCGACAGGACCACGATGATCATGGGTCTGACCTACGAGGACATCAAGGGCGATCTTCATCCAGGACGGGAATGCGTCGCCGACGTCAGGGACATCGTCGCCGGCGTGGCCAATGGAGAAGCGGTCAGGTGCTACGTCACGGGGACGGACGCTCTCAACGTGGACATGGAGGCGACCACCTTCGAGGACCTAGGGATCATTGAGCCCATCACCATCGTCCTGGTCCTCGTTCTCATCGGATCGTTCTTCCGCTCGTTCGTCGCCTCATCCATACCGCCCCTCTCCGTCGGGGTAGCGCTCGGCATCAGTTATGCGGCGGTGTACATCATAGGGTCGTACGTTCTCGCGGTACACTATGCCGTTCTCACCCTCCTGCTGACAGCTACGATAGGGGCGGGGTGCGATTACTGCATCTTCATCCTCTCCAGGTATCGCGAGGAGAGGTCGTCAGGAAAAGGAAAGGAGGAGAGCGTAAGGCAGGCGGTGACCTGGGCAGGAGAGAGCATCCTGATCTCGGGACTCACGGTCATCATCGGCTTCGGCGTTCTCGCCATCGGCGAGCTATCGCTGTTCAAGTCCCTGGGCGTCATCCTGGCCCTTAGCATCTCCATGGCTTTGCTGGTGGCACTCACCCTCCTTCCCTCCGTCCTTTTCCTTTTGGGCGACAGGAGCTTCTGGCCTGCGCGCATGGACCATCCGCCCAGAAAGCTCGCTCATCCAAGCTACTTCTCTCGAAGCGCCAGGTTCGCCATAAGGAACGCCAAGGTATTGCTCATAGTTGCAGCGCTGATGTCCATGCCTGCGATATACCTCACGTTATCGGCCGATACAAGCTACGATTACATCGGCTCAATGGCCGACGTGGAGAGCAAGCAGGGCCTGACAGTCATCCAGGAAGGCTTCGGTGGCGGCAAGATAACGCCGACCCAGATCTCGGTGGTCATGACCTCTGACATTGTGTCCAACGGCTCCTTCGACCTCGAGATGCTGGCATCGATCGAGTCCCTGTCCCTGAGGATCGCGAACCTTGACAACATCAAGAAGGTGAACGGACCGACGCGGCCTTTTGGCGACCCCATCGACATAACCAACGCCAGTCTCATGGACGAATATGATGCGGTGATCGGCCGCATGGTCAGCACGGACCGCCGGGCAGCGATCCTGACCGTTACCTTCGAGGCCGAGCCGTTCGACATGAGGTCGATCGCCAGCGTCCATGACCTAAGGGCTGTGGCCGAGGAGGCGGCAGGAACAGGAGGGATGGAGAAGGTATTGGTGGGCGGCTCGACCGCCTCCATGTCCGATATCGCGTCCATGAACCAGGGCGATTTTCGGAACATGGCCGTCCTGGCCGTCGCCAGCATCTACGCGGTGCTCATGCTGGTCTTGGGTTCGGTCATCAGCCCGCTGCGCTCCATCCTCACCATACTGCTGAGCATCTCATGGACCTTGGCGGTGGCCCTTCTGCTCTTCCAGGGGCTCCTGGGACAGCCGATATTGTATCTGGCGCCAATGATCCTGCTGCTGGTCTGCCTCGGTCTGGGGATGGACTATGATATCCTGCTCGTGACCAGGGTCCGCGAGGAGGTGGCCAAGGGGATGGATACCGACGAGGCCATCGTCCATGCGGTGGACCGTACTGGAGGGATAATCACCGCCTGCGGGGTCATCATGGCATCGGCGTTCGGATCCATGATGCTCTCGAACGGCTACCTGCTGAAGGAGTTCGGCTTCGTCCTTATGTTCGCCATCCTGCTGGACGCGACCGTGGTCCGCATTTACCTGGTCCCGGCCGCCATGTCCTTGCTGGGCAGGTGGAACTGGTGGGCCCCCGGACCGATCAGGAGAATGAGCGAGGGCCGCGACCGGAAGCGTCTCGACGCGCTGAAGGAAGGCAGGACGGGAAAGTGAGAACGGACCAACATGCAACACGGCGCTGAAGGGCGCTCATTCCCACCGCTTGAAAAGGTCATGGTCCTGTCCCAGCTGGTCCAGGACCTTGCCCACGACGAAGTCTATCATCATGTCCACGCTCCTCGGCCCATGGTAGAACGCTGGAGAGGCCGGGAGGATGGTCGCTCCGGCGCGGGCCAGGGCCAGCTCGTTCTCCAGCATAATGACGTTGAGAGGGGTCTCCCGAGGCACAAGGACCAGCCTGCGGCGTTCCTTGAGGGTGACCGAGGCCGCCCTGGTCAGCAGACTGTCGGAAATGCCAGCGGCCAGCTTGGCAATGGTCGACTGCGAGCATGGACATACTACCATGGCGTCGACCACGTGGGTGCCGGAGGCGGGCGGGGCGAAGAGATCATGGTCATCATAGACCTCGTCCGCGAGCGAGCACAGGTCATCATAGCCGATGTCCGCCTCATGCTCGAGCACCTTCCTGCCCATGTCGGACACGATGAGAACCTTATCTCCCTCCAGTTCCTCAAGGAGCCTGATCCCGTACCGAATGCCCGAGCATCCCGTTATGGCCACCACGCAGCGCATGTTGGGAGGAACGGTCGCGGCCTATTAATTAGCTCCTGGGGACCGATGCGTTCCCTTTATAGGGCACGACCGCATAGGGCCGTGACGTTCCTGGGACAGAGGCGAGAGTGGCGCACCGGACCGGCGATCCAGCATGGTCATCAAGGCGGCCGCCATCCGCTCTCCAGCGATATCCAACCCTGGAAACGCTTTTATACGACCTCTATATTAATGCCGTAGGCATTATCCACATTTGGATAGTATTAGATATCATTTCGAGGTAGATCAGATGGTCACAGTCTATGATGTCCCCCCGGAGAAGCTGATCGCAAAGGCCGCGGCCCAGCTGAAGCAGATGGATACGATCAAGGCCCCGGACTGGGCAGAGTTCGCGAAGACCGGAAGGCACACCGAGAAGGCCCCTGTCCAAGATGACTGGTGGTATACCCGCTCCGCTTCCGTTCTACGAAAGGTATATTTGAAGGGCCCTATCGGAACCTCCAGGCTTGCCGCGGAGTACGGCGGTTTCGCCGACCGGGGGTCCAAGCCCAACAAGGCGGTCAAGGGCAGCCGGGCGATCGCTCGACGCTGCCTTATCCAGCTTGAACAGTCGGGCCTGATAGCAAAGCACAAGAGAGACGGCAGGGTCATCACTCCTAAGGGTCAAGCGATGCTCGACAACGCCGCCAAGGCGGTCTTCGACGAGACCCACTGATGCGAGCTGCGTGTGATCTAAATGCAGGACGCTGAACTCGAGGAACTTCGGCGCCGCAAGATGGCGCAGTTGCAGCAATCCCAGGAAGCCCAGCTCCAGCAGCAGGCCATGATGGCCGAGCGTCAGAGGCAGGTGGAGCAGGCCAAGCTAGAGATGATGAGAAGGATCCTCACCCCTGAAGCAAGGGAGAGGCTCGCCAAGGTAAGGATGGCCTATCCGGACGTGGCGGCCGCGGTCGAGGACCAGCTCATACAGCTGCTCCAAATGGGCAGGATCCAGGATCAGATAGACGATAATACTCTGAAGGCCATCCTTAGGAAGATATCGCCTCAGAGAAGAGACATTAAGATAGAAAGGGTGTAATCCAATGACCAGGAACAAACCGTTAGCAATGAAGGCCCGCCTAATGAGGGCGGAAAAGTCCAACCGCAGAGTGCCTGCCTGGGTAATGATCAGGACCAACAGGAACGTTCTCCGGCATCCAAAGAGGAGGAGCTGGAGGATGAGCAAGCTCAAGGAGTGATCTCCATGGACGAGAAGGTAATGAACATCAACCTCAAGAAGACCAAGGCGGCCCCCAGGTCCAAGAAGGCGAAGAGGGCTATCAACGAGATCCGACAGCATGTCGTCAGGCACATGAAGGCGGACGAGGACAAGGTCTGGATCGATCACCGCCTCAACGAGGCCATCTGGGCGAACGGCATCCACCGGCCTCCTACCCGCATCACTGTGAAGGCGGTCAAGTTCGAGGACGGCCTGGTCGAGGTCTCCCTGCCGCAGGATTCCGTTGTAGAAGAGTAATCGCGGTGCTGGCATGATGAAGCTCTCGAGCTACAACGGTAACCCTTTCATTGGGGTCTACTGCGTAGCCAATGAGAGCCTGTCCCTGGTACCATTGGACGCACCCCCCGGTCTTATTTCAGATATCGAGGAGGGCATGGGGGCCAAGGTCGTGACCGCCTCCTTGGCCTCTTCGACCATCCTCGGCACCTTGACGGCGATGAACTCCTACGGGGCCATAACCACGGGGATGGCGACCCTGGCGGAGGTCCGTCCTCTGAGGAAGCTCCTGCAGGTGAAGCGGATAAAGGACCGCCTCAACGCTTGCGGGAACAACATCTTGGTCAACGACAACGCCGCTCTGGTGAACCCCGACCTGGACCGGTCGGCGATCAAGCTCATTGAGGAGGCGCTGCAGGTCGAGGTCGTGCAAGGCATGGTGGCTGGCCACAAAACGG
>JAKIXL010000280.1 GCA_022709105.1 Thermoplasmatota archaeon
GCCTAAGATATCGCTGGAACTTCGGGGACATCCATGGCTGGACCCCTTTCAGCAACGAGACACGGGTCGTCCAAAACTATACCGCCGATGGCACATACATAGTGATCTTGGAGGTAATGGACCAGCATGGCCTCGTAGGCAGCGCTACATACAGGGCTGTAGTTGACAGCAGTCCGCCCGCCATCCTGCTGGACAGCGGAATGCTGGCATCCCAGGTCTACCGCGGCGATGACCTGGTCATCAAGGTCAATGTCACTGACCCGTCCGGCGTCGACCGCGTCCTGCTGGTCTACACGTCGAACAATGAGACCAAGACCCTGATCATGAGCAGGGTGAGCGGTACTGATACCTATGTCGCCACCATACCGGCCGCGGACGTGACCGCCGGCCTGACCTATTACATCGAGGCGGTGGACAGCGACGGCATTGGGATCAAATCCGCGATCATGGGCATCAGCCTGACGGACCGCCCTGATTCACTGCTGATCTACCTGCTACTATGCGCAGGCGCGGTCCTCGGTGCGTTCTCCTTGATGTACCACAGGGCCCGGATGGTGGTGGACGACGTCTTCATCATATATAACGACGGAAACCTGATGGCCCACCAGACCCGGCGGCTTAAGCCCGGGGTGGACGACCAGATCCTGGGGAGCATGCTGGTGGCCATCCAGAACTTCGTCAAGGACTCCTTCAAGGACGAGGCCTCCACGGGCCTCAATCGCATGGACTTCGGGGAGAAGAAGGTGCTGGTGGAGAAGGGGGACCACATATACCTCGCGGTGGTGCTTCACGGCAAGCGCGAAGGGCGCGTGCCCCAGCGGATGAGGGAGGCCATATCCAAGGCGGAGAACGATTACTATGAGGCGCTGGCTGGATGGGATGGGGACCTAGAGAAGGTCCGGGGCATAAAGGACGAGACCGATCCCCTGCTGAGGACCGGTCTTAGGGATATTATGCCCAGCATCCCGTTCATCGGCAAGGAGAGCGCACCTCCTGTGGAGATGACCGTATGCTCATACTGTGAGACCACATATCCGGCCAGTGAGCCGAAGTGCCCGAAGTGCGGCACCGTGGAGAAGGCAAAGGCGCGGAGCGAGGACGCAGTGGAGGGCGCTGGCGAACCGGCCGCCTGAAACTGGACCGGTGGTTCGCTGCCCTGGCAATGTTAATAACCGAATGCACCGTTTACCGTGCATGGTTAGCCTGGAGGGCCTGACCGTCGTAGTCGCTCTGTGCTCGGTACTGTCGGTGCTCTCCTATCGCTTGGGGCTGCTGACCGGCAGCGGTGCGGCCGCCTCTTTCATCATGGGAATGGTCATCGGCGGGCTAGGCGACATCGGCTGGCTGCTCACCCTGATAGCCTTCACCTTGCTTGGCTTCGCGGTCACAAGGTTTCGTTTCCATATCAAGGAAAGCAGAGGGCTCCAAGAAGGGGTAAGGGGCGAGCGCACCTATCGCAACGTGCTCGCTAACGGCCTGGTCCCCGCGCTCGTGGCCATTGTTGCCTTCGCCGCCGGCGCGCAAGGTTCGACATTGGCCGCTATCGCTTACATATCATCGGTGGCGGTGGCAGCTGCTGACACCACGGCCAGTGAGCTTGGGGTTCTGTCCGAGCGCACCTACATGATTACAACG
>JAKIXL010000281.1 GCA_022709105.1 Thermoplasmatota archaeon
TCTCTGGCCATCAGAGGGAACACCCCGAACTTGATGGGCGCGATCGCCGATGACAGCCGGAGCATCTCCATGTCCTCCTTCTTGTCGTAGGCATGCTCCAAACAGGCGTAGGTGATGCGGTCCAGGCCGTGCGACGGCTCGATGACGTGAGGTATCACCTTTACCCCGGAGACCTTCTCCTTAACGCGGGCGACGTCGAACATCTCCTGTCCGATGTCATATTTCGTTCCCTCCACCTCCACGGTGACCGAGCCGTTTACGATCATCGATGGGTCGGTGGCTTCCAGCGCCTTGCCTATCTTTGCACCAAGGGCCTTGAACTTGGGGCCCAAGAGGCCATACTTCGGTTTGATGACGTCCCTCTCCACCTCATGAGGAGCGTCGAACCTCTTGAACACGGACATGTCCACTCCCGAGAAACTGATATGCCTGGAAAGGTCCCAGCAGCCCCGGTCGGCGATGCCCACTATCTCGGTCCAGCCGAAGCTGAGGAGCGCTTCGGCGTCCCAGCAATCAGCGGCATAGTGGGCCATCTCATCCCTCTCGTGCTGGCGGAAGCGGAGCTTTTCGCCGTCCACGCCTACGGACCTAAGGAACTCCTGAGTGAACCAGACAAAGTAGGCGAGCACTTGGTTGCAGATGATCCTCTGTTCCACGGCCTCGCCCACCGTGATCTCCAGCTCGCGGCCGTCGTTCACGAGCAGCCTCAGCCTCTCGCCCCTCACGTCATCGAAGCGAGGCCAGGTCTTGTCCTCGGGGTCCACGAAGAGCTCGCACTCCATCATGTTGAACTCCCGCATGCGGATGACCCCCTGGCGAGGGGATATCTCATTGCGGTAGCCGCGCCCCACCTGGATGACGCCCAGGGGAAGCTTCTCGCGATTGTAGCGGTAGAGGTTGGGGAAGTTGACGAAGATGCCTTGGGCCGTCTCCGGGCGAAGATATCCGACCCTTCCGGACCCAGGACCGATCACGGTCTTGAACATGAGGTTGAACTCCTCGACCGTGGAAAGCTCGCCCCCGCATGCCGGGCAGGTGACGCCCCTTTCCCGGATAAGATCGTCCAGCTCCGCGTCCTTCAGGGTCCCGGGATTGGGGTGGAGGTCCTTGACCAGATGATCGGCCCGGTGCGCCTCATCGCATGACCTGCACTTAACCATCTTGTCGGCGAACTCGTCCACGTGGCCGGAGGCCTTGAACACTATCTCAGGGCCTATGGTCTCCGAGTCGATCTCCACGAACCCCTCGCCCAGTGTATATAGGCGCCTCCATATCTCCACGATATTGTTCCTCATCGCGGTGCCCAGGGGACCATAGTCGAACATCCCGGCGACGCCGCCGTAGATCTCATAGGAGGGGTAAAGGAAACCCCTGCGCTTGCACAGCGAGAGAACGTCTGATGCATCCATGTCATTTACCTCTTCGTTAGGTCGGAACGTTTCACGGGGCCAGGATGGAGATCACGTTGAAATCGTACAGCATGGCCACCAGATTCTCCTTGGTGTCCACCACTGGCATCTGTCCGAAATCGTTGCGCCTCATGGTCCTGGCGGCCTCCGATACGCTGGTCTTCCTAAATACGGTTGTGGGTGACCGGACCATTATGTCCCTCACCGGAATGGCGGGGACCT
>JAKIXL010000282.1 GCA_022709105.1 Thermoplasmatota archaeon
AAGCGGCACGCTCGACCGGTCGAGCCGCCGCCCGCCCTGCTGGGACGCTTTCCACCGAGCCTATGCCTGAATGAGGGCCTTGGCCCTAATGGAGGTAAGAAGGAGCGAAGGGGGCCTTGTACTGAGGGCGGTCCCTTGCCCCCGCCCTCTCTGTTAAGCCTTGAACGGTATGGCCTCAGGCCCTCACCATCTCCGCCTTGCGCTCCCTCCTCATCCCTCCCTTGCCGGCCATATAGGAGGCGAGGTCAAGCATGCGGCAGGAGAAGCCATATTCGTTGTCGTACCAAGCGAGCACCTTGACCATGCGGTCCCCTACGACCTTTGTCGACGGCGCATCGATGATCGATGATGCGGGATTGGTGATTATGTCCGCGGACACCAGCTCATCCTCGCTGACCTCGAGGAAGCCTTTCATCGTGCCCCCGGCCGCGGTCCTCAGCGCATCGTTTACCATCTCCGCGGTCACGTCCTGCTTCAGCACGGCGGTCACGTCGGTTATCGCTCCGTCCGGGATCGGCGCACGTATAGCGGTGGCGAACATCTTTCCTGCAAGCTCGGGGATCGCCCTCACCGTGGCGTTCGCCGCTCCGGTGGTGGTGGGGACCAAAGAGACCGCCGCCGCTCGCCCTCTCCTCAGTTTCCTGGCGGGGCCGTCGACCAGTTTCTGGCTGGCTGTGTACGCATGCACAGTGGTGGCCATCAGCATCTCGATGCCGAAAGCGTCGTTGAGCACCTTGGCCACCGGGGCCAAGGAGTTGGTGGTGCAGGAGGTGTTGGATACCACGTCGTGCTTGTCCGGATCATACTTGCCTTCGTTGACACCCATGACTATGCTGAGGTCCACGTTGTCCGATGGCGCGCTCACTATGACCTTCGATGCCCCGGCCTCAAGGTGCATGGCCGCCTTTTCCCTGCTGCGGAACAGCCCGGTGCACTCCAGGACCAGGTCCACCTCCTCGTCCTTCCAGGGCAGCTTGGAAGGGTCCCTTTCATGATGGACCGCGATCTCCCTGGAGCCTATACGGAGCGAGCCTACAGAGCTCTCTACGTCAAACGGCGCTCTCCCATGCACTGAATCATATCGCATCAGGTAGGCGATGTCCTCGGTCGGGAACAGGTCGTTCGCCGCGACCAGCTCGATCCCTGCCGTCGGATTGGTGGCGTAGCGCCTAGCGATCAACCTTCCTATGCGTCCCATGCCATTGATTGCGATCCTTGTTGACATGTCATCCCTCTGGTTCGATGGCATGAACATGGAACGGGATGTTTTAAAATACTTTCTGAAATATAAAAATAGGTGGCAATAGATTATTCTGAAGAGGATAAATGATTAGGGACGGCCGCCGGTCCGGCGGCCTTTGGTCTCAGAGCTTGGCTCGCTCGAAGCCCTTGGCGCCGAACGGTCTGGTGGCGTCGATGGCCACCTTGGAGGTCGTCCCTTTCGAGCTGGGGTCCAGCGAGGATCCGGCGGCGTTGTTCACCACCAAGAGCGAACGGCCGGCCTGGAACCGGGTGGCCTCGGCCCACTCCACGTCCCTGTCGTTGTAGATGTCGATGTCCTCGTCCACGATGGTGACCTTCTT
>JAKIXL010000283.1 GCA_022709105.1 Thermoplasmatota archaeon
CGATGTCGCAGTGGGCGAAGAGCGCCTCGGCCTCCTCCTCGGTCACCCCCGAGGTGTGCACCGCGAAGAGCACGACGTGGTCCCCGAACTCCCTGCGCAATGCCTCGGCGTCCGCGCCCTTGACCACCGTGACCCCTATCTTCCTATAGCCCATTGCCCACGCCTTGCGGGCGCCGGCCACCTGGTCTATGCGGGCCGTCTCGGGGTCCAGCACCCGGTCGCGGCCGATCTCCGCGAGCACGCTTTGGATCGGGCTCGTCTCCACAAGCCCGGAGAGCCTTCCTCCGATGCCCTGGATGAGCTCCGGGTCATCGACGACGGCCGTACCGGAGCCATCGCAGACGCAGACCGAGCAGTCCATGATCCCTTGCGAGACGCACATGCTCATGAGTTCGGATACCCCGAAGCTCAGGAAGTCCTTCATCCGCATCTGCCTCCTCTCTGTGAAGATGCCGAAGTCCCTGATGCGGAACTCGACGTTCTGGCGGACGCTCTCCTTGGTCAGCCTCTCGATCCCGCGATGGTTGTTGAAGAGGGGGCAGAACTCGATCCTCGGCTCGCTGACATCGACGACCGCCCCGTTCTCCACGACCACCCTGGACAATCCCAGGACCTCCATCACATGATGGTCCTTCGCCATGTGGGACGGGAACATACTATATCGATATCAAACCTGCGGATACTGACCCTCTCATATGGTGAAGTTATATATTCCCTAAACGCCATCATGTTTCGGGGTGGAACATGGGATCCAGGGGACCGAGGTCTAAGTTCATGGATGTGGCATGCCCGAACAAGGACTGTGGCCACTACGGCCTGATAGGGCAAGGCAACATCGCGGGGAACGGCACCTACCAGACGCGGAACGGCCGTGTCCGGAAGTACGTGTGCCGCTCCTGCGGCACATCGTTCTGCGACCGCAGGAACACGGCCTTCTTCGACCTCAAGACGGAGGACGAGAAGGTGCTGCTGGCGCTGAAGATGATCGTCAAGGGGATGAGCATGCGCAGTGTCGCCGAGGTGCTCGAGACGAAGCTGGACACGGTTCGCAACTGGGTCCAGCGCGCGGCCGAGCACAGCGAGGAGGTTAACGCCGTCCTGCTGAAGGAGATGAAGGTCTCCAAGGTCGAGCTGGACGAACTCTGGACCTTCGTTCAAAAAAAAACAGTTCCGAGAATGGAGCGGTACGAGGACGATGGAACGTGGGTCTGGGTAGCGTTCGATCCCGAGCACAAGGTCGTGCTCGCCCACGTGGTGGGCGTGCGTAAACAGTCGTCGGCAAACAAGTTGATCAAGCAGGTCAGACAGAAAGTAGCCGGCATACCTTCGTTCTGCAGCGATGGCCTGAGGTTCTACAGGAACGCCTTATTGAGGTCTTACGGTCGTGTCGTCTCATTCCCGAGAACTGGCCTGCGTGGCAGGTTAAGAATTCACGCACTAGTCCCTGATGAGAACCTACGATACGCCTAGGTCATCAAGCATCATCGGAACGGGCATCTGGTCGAGGTGGAGAGGAGGCAGCTATTCGGCGAGGATGCTGGCAGGGCCAGCATCTCCACGACGTTCATCGAGCGGTGCA
>JAKIXL010000284.1 GCA_022709105.1 Thermoplasmatota archaeon
ACGGCTCACGCTGAGCAGGGGAACGAACTGGCAGCAAAGGATGACACGATAGCCGCCGCTCGTCAGGTGGACGCTCACATCCCGCCACCGCTTTATCTCCGGGAACTGGTCAGCGATCCGGTCGATGGTCTCCAATATTCTCTCCTTCTCCTTGGTGGAGGTTCTGCCACTGCTCATCTCGCAACCCGCTGGCTCGATGTGGGACACCACTCGGACTATGCAGGGGTCCAGTCCGATCACCTTCTCCTCCAGACGGCATGCGATGTCATGCCCCTGCTCGACCGTGAGATCCCCATCGATCTCTATGTGGAGCTCGACAAGGCGTCCTTCCGGCCCGTCGGTCATCACGATATTATGCACATTGCTGATCTCAGGCATGGTGGCGCCCTCGGCCCGGACGCGGTCCTCCAGGGAAGCATCCTCTATGCACAGGGGTGCGGTGTGCACGATGACATCGGCGTTCGGAATGGCGTACCCGACCCTCTCCTTCACTTGCTCTGTGAGACGGTGCCCCTGCTCAACTGGGAGCACCGGATCAATGAACACCGTGGCCTCCACAAAGGTGATCGCGCCCGACTCCCTGATCCTCATCCGGCCGATCCTTAGAATGCCAGGCACTGACATGATCTCTCGGGCGATAGTGTTGGAGAGGCCGGCCGGCGCCCCGTCCATGAGCGTGTGAACTGACCTCTTCCACAGCCTATAGCCGATAACCGCGGTCACCGCGGCAACCCCCAGGGCGGCAATGGAATCGAAGTTGGGGAACCCGGCCATGGTCAACAGGACGCCCACGATGACCACCACTGAGGATATGAGGTCGGTAGAGAAGTGGATGGCATCTGCCTCCAGGGCCTGGCTCTTATATTTGCGGGCCGTGCGGAGCAAGGCTCGGGAACGGGAGTAGTCCACTGCGACCGATAGTAGCATGACCAGAAGGGCGCTTATGCCCAGCTCCACCTCCACGGCATGGAAGAACAGCCGATTTATGGCCTCGTAGACGATCCAGCCGCAGGTCACGAACAGCAGCGCCGTCTCCCCTAGGCTGGACAGGGACTCGATCTTTTCGTGGCCGTACATGTGGTCAGCGTCCGGAGGGCGGGCGGCAGCTTTGACAGCGTACAGGGTCATGACCGCGGCAATCAGATCGATGCCGGAGTGTAACGCCTCTGAGATAATGCCCAGGCTATTGGTGTAGAAGCCCACCGTAAGCTTTGTAACGGTGAGAAGCACAGCGGCGATGACCGAGGCCAGCGCCACTCTTTCCTTGGCATGCGCGGATATCCCTCGAGGACAAGACCGGGAGGAGGCGATAAAAGGTTTACCGCTGATGCACGGAGAAGCGGACTATCGAATGCAGCAGCTGACGGAAACCCGCAAAATTGGAAATGAGCGGGCCCGGGGCCTCATAGTCCCAGGGGCACTCGTCGCCTGGGCCCGCTCAGCGTTCTCCTTG
>JAKIXL010000285.1 GCA_022709105.1 Thermoplasmatota archaeon
GCGTATGCTCCCCACGCGCCGATGCCGCTGCAGGCGTCGTTGCTCTCCGCTTCCAGCAATACTCCCGATAGATTGAAAATGCCGACATTGAGCAGCCGTATCTCGTCGCTGGTGAGCCCCGATGTTTCGACCATGCCGTCCATAAGATCGTTCAGGCCGGCGGATAGGTCTCCCGAAAGCCCTCTCGCCACGATAAGCTGGTCCTCCAGGCTCATGCCGCGCCTCTCCAGGTCGGATGTGATCTCCGTGTAGAACGCCTTCAGGTCGGCCTTGACGAGAGCGCCGTACTGCCGCCCCATCTCCCTCCACGTTCCCTTGAGGTCCAACACCCAATAGATGTCATCTGCGGTGCGGTAGGCCGTCCCGCCCTCGAAGGTGGCGGTCCTGATCAGTCCTTTTTCATCCGGCCCACGGGACGAAAGCTCACATGATGAGAGCATGAAGGTGGCGAGCAGGAGCGCGATGATCGCTACGGCGTAGTACTTTGTTGTGCCCAAGATTTCATCCTCCTAGTATCCTGTGTTTTTATCCCCCATTGTTCTGATGGCGGAGCACCGCGATGCCATGGTTGGTGCTCCAGGCACCTGGACGCTCCACGGCCTTGAGCTGGAACGGTAACTCGGCCAGGGACGCTGCTGGAACATGTGATCATCTCTCAGCCTCGCAGCGTTCTTAGCGCGAGAACTGCCTCGTGTTCGGATCGGTTCGTAGCGAGCGGAAGGTCCTACGCCCTCCGCTGAGCCGATCCACTTAAAACGATCGCTCCTCATCAGCGCATCAGCTCGCAGATCATCGCGGTGTAGGCGGAGCACGTCCCGCCGATGTGGTAGGTCCGATGGGGCGCGGTGCCGGCAGCCTCCCTCTCACAGTAGAGAAGCGCTTCCATTTCTCTAGGGGAGATGGATTGGCCTTTTCTCCTGTGGACCATCTCGATGAGAGAGATGTTGTTCCCTGCAGGCACCCTCCTCGGCGTTGCCTCATTGGCGAACTTCCGATCGTCGCGTTCCGAGCGGAAAAGGACGCCCATGCCCCTGGATATTTGAATGGATATTAATATGCTAACTTTAAAATTCATAAGATGAAAAAACTTTCGTGATGAACCAGGCCTTCCTGACGCCTGTTCGAGAACGGCAGCGGGGGGGTGAGAGATGTTCCATGGTCATCCGTGGATAGGCGTCCTGACGTTCAGCATCTGATCATGTCGTGCGGCGACCTCGGCCCATCGGTCGAGATCGACCAACATGTCCCGGGCTGGCATATCTCGAAAGATCTTATCGAAGAGACGTGTGATATAAGAAGCTCAACTCGCACCCGGCCCTCGCTCGGTCAGGACCCGCCGACAAAGGTTACCGTCCTTGCCGGCCGATGTTCTGCTCTCGTCCTAGACCAGCGCGGATAGGATGTTGGGCCATGTTCGACCTGGC
>JAKIXL010000286.1 GCA_022709105.1 Thermoplasmatota archaeon
CGCATTGTACGCTCGCTGCCGTTCTCCGACACCTCCGTCAGTTGGGCCGAGGGGGTCCGGTCGGACATCGGGGTCTTGAGGGACATCTCGCTGTCCGTGACGTGGGCGGCCAGGCCGACCAGCCGGTCCTCGATGTAATCGTACTCGACGTCCAGGAAAACCCTGACCAGCCGCAGTCCGCCATGCTCATGCGCGGGCAGAAGCCCGGGGCCGGAGTGCTTCTTGGGCATGACCTCCCAGTCCCCCTCTTTCCGGCCGGCGAGCGTGGAGCGGCGGGCCTTGGCCCTGCCGATCAGGTCATCGAGGTCGGATGTGAAGCCGACCGTGCCCCGAAGCGATCGGGCCTCCCGCCCGCGGGGATCGAGGTCGGCCAAAGCGTCCAGGTCCCCGATCCCGGCGTGGCGGAGCGCGCGAGCGGTCACGGTGTCGATGCCGAGGAGCTCCAAACGGCGCTGCCTGGCGCTCTCCGGCAGGCAGATGGGGCAGTGCACGCAGGCATCGCATTTGGGGTCGAGGCTGTAGCTCAGCTCATCGAGGTCCATGGAATCGATCCGCGCCAGCGGACCGTCGGCAGCAAGCAGTCTGCGCAGGTCCTCCATCTCCTGCTCAAGGTCCAGGGACGGAGCGGTGAGCGCGTCCTGCACCTCGTTGGTATCCTCGTCGATGCGGGCCACCACGGACTCCAGGACGATGTTGCGATGCAGCTTGCCCCCGATGACCACCCCGTCCTTCCCGAGGGCCTCGGAGACCAGGACACGGTAGGCTGCGAGCTGCACGCGGTGGTATGTCCTGTCCCTTCTGCTGGCCTTGCATTCGACGATGCGCAGCCGGGGCGCTCCGTCCGACCATCTGAGGATGACGAAGTCCATGCGGCCGAACAGGGAGAACTCGCCCACCTCCCCTTCGATCTCCACCTCCCGGGCGAACCGCTCCTCGCCTTCCTGAAGGCCGGCCAGTCGCCGCAAGAGCTCGGACCAGGTCATGCGGCCCTCCGGTCCATTGCCGCTTTCGAGGATTGGTACCCTTGCGCCTATCGACCCTTGGAGCTCGCTCTCCCGCTCCCGGCCGCGGGCAGCGAGGATGGGGTTCAGCGGGCTTCGCACCTGACCGTAGAAGGGGAACCGTCGGGCGATCTCGGCCTTGTTGATGCGTAGCTTGAAGCTTCGCTCGCACCCGTGCTGATTTATATATTCGCCTATGTCGGTGACGACCACCTGGCGCTTCGGGCCGGACGTCCTTCCCCCTCCTTACGATGTCGAAAGGGAAAGACCGCCCCGGCTATTAACCGG
>JAKIXL010000287.1 GCA_022709105.1 Thermoplasmatota archaeon
GGGAGCACACAGTGGAGATAGTCCTCGACCCCAACAGCGAGTTCGTGAGGTTCCTGGACGGCAGCACGACGTTCACCGCCACCTTCCACAAGGGAGGGACCATCTACGGCACGCTCAACATGGTGCTGGCGATCATGGTCGTGCTCCTGTTGGTGGTCGTCTTCCTGACCTACACGAACCGGGGAAAGAAGAAAAGGAAGAAGTAAGACCTATGCTAAGAGGGGCCTTGTGGCCTCCCTTTCAATCCCTTTCCGCCATCCTTTTTATTGACCACCTTATGGCGTTCCCCTCTCAGGCGCTCAGAGATGGACAGGATCGAACGCATTTGCATGGTCATCATTGGCGCGGAGGCGAAGGACCGAACCTGTCGCCGCAATGCTATGAGCGCAATGGTGAGCTGCGGATGGCTCCATCATGTTCTCGAGGGGCTTGAGACGGAAAGCATCATTGAGGGCCCGAAGGTCATTGGCATAAAGCGGTCATAGCCTCCCCCAGCTATAACGTACACATCTCCTGAAAAACCCTCAGATGGCCCATTGCACCTATATCTTTTTAGACTTTAGGAACAACGAGCTTTGGGAATACCGTCATATACCCTGTGTGCGATATTTCGCGATGATACCTATGGCCGAGAACGTCATCGAGATCGATCAATCCAATTTTGACTCCACCTTGAAGGCCAACCCCAAGCTCGTCGTGGACTGCTGGGCGGCGTGGTGCGGACCGTGCCGGATGATCGGCCCCATCATCGAGCGGATGGCCAAGGAATATTCTGGTAAGGTCGCCTTCGCCAAGCTCAATGTGGACGAGAACCCCCAGCTGTCCCAGACCTACCGCATAATGGCCATCCCCACCCTGCTGTTCTTCAAGGACGGCAAGGTGGTCGATCAGATCGTCGGCCTGGTGCCGAAGGAAGAGATCGAAGAGGTCATGCGCCGGAAGCTCTGATCAGAGCTTCCTGGACAGCTCGTCCAGCTTGCTCTGCAGTCGGGACGAGTAAACCGCCACGGCAATGTCGCCCCGCGTCTTCTCCACCAGCGAGCGGGCCACGTCCTGCTTCCTGCGTATCGGGATCAGAGCGTCCGGGAAATCGAACCGCATGATGACCAGGAACATCTCCTCCATCATGTTCAGGAACTCCGTGGCCCTCTCCACATCGCCCTCCCGCAGCCTTTCCAGGGCGAACCGCCGAAGCTCTCCGATGGCGTCGGCCATGCCCAGCAAGTAGGCGTTTCCGGTGATGCCCATGGCATCGGGGTCCGGAAGGTCCTC
>JAKIXL010000288.1 GCA_022709105.1 Thermoplasmatota archaeon
TCCGACCTTTGGCGCTTCATCGAGGATTCGATGATCGTGGAGGAGGACGACGGGACCAAGAACGAGTGGGGCGATTTCGTGGATAGGGCGAAGACACACTATCTCACCGTCTCCACCATGGCCTTCCAGGACGCCTGGACGTCCGAGACGGAACGATTCCGGAACTGCTGCATCCACACCGTCACCCCGGACGGGAAGCTGATCCCCTTCTGTCTGTTCAACATCAACTCCATGGAAGGGAAGACGCTCTACCGGCACGAGATGTGGTCGAAGTACAGCGAGAACAGCAAATAAAGGGGCCAAGGCCCCCTTTTTTTTAAAAAAAATTAACGGGAGTTTCTCTTCCCGAACTGCGTGTAATAGTTGTTCAGGATGTTGTTGGCGTATCCCGCCAGGTACTTCTCGCCGTACTTGTTCTTGGTTATGACCTGCTCCATCGGGAACTCCTTGTCGCAGTAGGGGCAGCGGGCATAACGGCAATTGGTGTTGGCCATGCGGCATCCGCGGCAGGCGATGGCGCGGGACTGCATGAGGCTGAACTCCTTTCCGCAGTTAGGGCAGGCGAAACGTCTGGTGGTGTTCATCAGTTCCGGCGTCACTCCCGCTCTGCGCAATTCCGGTGTCAGCGGCATTTTATCACTCTGGCAGCATAACCACGCTCATAATATATTGCTTTTCCCCCGTTTACGTTTCTATAAGGAACTTTCGTCATTCCAGCTCCTTCGGGAGGGGTTCCATGTCCGGGGGGAAGATCACCGACCAGTTGAGGAACGGCCGGAAGGGGTGCCTAGCGAACCTATCGGTCGCCTTCATGCCCTCCAGCACTTCGCTGAAGACCTTGGGCGAGATCGCCACCACCAATTCCTGGTCAGTGACGAGACCCCAGGTCCGATCGCCCACGCAGGGAATGTCCAGCACCATGTCCTCTCCGTTGATCACCCGGGCGATGGCCGAGCAGACCGAGGATTGGCCGGTGATGGTCGTCCCTTTCAGCACCCTTCCCTCCTTGTACTCGTAACCGAGCAGCACCTTCAGCGACTGCCCGGGCGTCAGGTAGGCAACGATGGCGTCCGGCTCCACCGGCATCAGGTCCAAGGGGGCCATCAGCATGCCGTTGTACTTCCGTCCGTCATTGCCGAGCATGAAGATGTGGCCCTGGAGCGTCCGGGCGGCGTGCTCGTCCTTGGTGAAAGGAAGG
>JAKIXL010000289.1:0-672 GCA_022709105.1 Thermoplasmatota archaeon
ATTCTGGAGTAGGCCCGCCTTCTGAGAGTTCTCTTTCAGCGACTTCACTTGAGCCTCGATCCGTATCACCGGCAGGATACCGTCCACGAGGTTCTCTCGACGTAAAACCTCTAACCAATGGGAGACCTCGCCTAGAGAAAAATACGTTCCGCCTTGGCGCGCGGAGCCCTCGGCTTTGTAAAGGACCTCGTCGATTTCCCCGTATTCTCCCTCTATCTGCGCGTAGATAAACTTGTTGAAAGAATCGGTCATCGCGAAGGAACCGGTGATCAAGGCCGTTCCCATCAGCGAGCCCAAGATCACGAGGAAGGTGTTCGTCGGTTGTCTGAAGATGTTCCTCAGAGACATCGAAGCGATGATCCCGTTTTTTGCCATGAGCAGGAGAACGAGGAGGATCACTGCAGAGAGGATGACGAGCAGGATCTCTAAGATCACGCTAAGCCCTCACCGGAGAGAGTTCGCGAATCCGGATGATCTGTCCGCTATCCATAGAGACGATCCGGTTAGAATAGTCCGCGATGCGTTCGTCGTGGGTCACGATGACGAAGGTTTGGCCGTTCTTTTCGTTCAACTCCAGGATGACGTCCATGATTTCCCGACCGGTTTGGGTATCCAGCGCCCCCGTCGGCTCATCGGCCCAGATGATCTTGGGTCGATGGACCAGCGCCCGCG
>JAKIXL010000289.1:744-1182 GCA_022709105.1 Thermoplasmatota archaeon
AGGGATAATAGTTCAGCCGGTCTTTGAGGCCGAGACGAGTTAAAACTTCCTCCGCCGCATTTCGCACCCTCTTTCTGTTGCTATCGATGGCAAAAAGGGGCAACTCCACGTTTTCGGCGGCGGTCAAGACCGGTATCAGGTTGTAAAACTGGAAGATGAACCCCATATTCTTCGCTCGAAAAAGGGTCTTCTCGTTGTCCGAGAGCGCGTGAAGGTCCACCTCTTCGATATAGACCTTCCCCTCCGACGGGTGGTCGATCGAAGAGAGACAGTTCAGCAGAGTGGTCTTTCCACAGCCCGAGGGGCCCAATATCGAGAGGATCTCTCCCCTCTGTATGGTAAAATTCAAGCCTTTCAGCGCTTCGAAATAGGTGCTACCCGTTCGATAGGATTTGCGCAAATTTACTACTTTAACGATTTCCACAACACACCTCTTCT
>JAKIXL010000028.1:0-6505 GCA_022709105.1 Thermoplasmatota archaeon
GCAAGCGTGGTGCTGGAGAGGAAGGCCTTGAAGGGGCTGTGAATCGTTCCCCCGGACCGCTACCGCTTCAGGGTCTTGGCGACCCTGCCTTCCAAAGGGTCTAATGAGGTCTACTGGCACGTTCAGATGGTCCGGACGGACATCACAGGGCAACGGGGTTTCAGTTCGTTCCCAGTCCTGAGCCTTTCCCTTCTTCGCTCTCATCAAGGTCCTGAGAGTGGCGGCGATAGAACAGCGATTTCATCAGCTCCACGAGCAAAAAGTACGATGCCACGAACACGATCAGGAAGATGTAGAAGGAAGGAGGCAGAGGGACGAACGAAAATATGCCAGATAGCGGGGAAAAGGGGAGCATCAAGGCGAAGGACACCACCAGAACTGTCGTAACGACCAACGGCAGGCTCGGCCTGCTCCTGAAGAATGGTCTTTTTCTTGTGCGTATCGCGAAGACGATCAGGGTCTGGGTGGCGATGGATTCGACGAACCAGGCCGTTTGGAACATGGCGTCCGTGGCATGGAATAGGAAGATCAGGGCCCCGAAGGTAAGGAAATCATATATGGAGCTGATCGGTCCGAAGAAGATCATGAACTCGCGGATATATCGAATGTTCATGCGTTTCGGTCTCTCGACATATTCCTGGTCGACATTGTCGGTGGGTATCGTTGTCTCCGATAGGTTGTAGAGCAGGTTCAACAAAAGGAGCTGCAGCGGCAGCATGGGAAGGAAGGAAAGGAAGATCGAGGCGCCTGCCGCGCTGAACATGTTGCCGAAGTTTGAGCTGATGCCCATCTGGATATACTTCATGGTATTGCCGAAGGTCTTGCGCCCCTCCATCACCCCATCGTTGAGCACGCGGAGATCGTTCTTCATCAGTATGATGTCCGCCGCCCCCTTGGCCACGTCCACGGCATTGTTGACCGATATGCCCACGTCGGCGGCACGGATGGAGGGCGCGTCGTTCACCCCGTCGCCCATGTATCCGACCACATGGCCGTTGGCCTTCAGCGCCAAGATGATGTCATCCTTCTGGGACGGGTTCACACGGGCGAAGATGTTGGCCCGCTCCACCGCGTTCCCGAGGTCCGCCTTGGACATCTTCTCGATGTCCCTGCCCGTCAAAACGCCGGTGACCTGAAGGCCGATCTCCGAGCACACCTTCTTGGTGACGAGGTCGCTGTCACCGGTGATGATCTTAAGCTCTATCCCAGATCCCTGAAGGACCTTGATGGAATCCTTGGCGCTCTCCTTGGGAGGGTCAAGGAAGGCGACAAAGCCTACGAAAACCAGATCGACCTCATCGTCAACGCTGAACGATCTTCTTTCATGCCCCACGGGCCTGAAAGCAACGGCCAACAGCCGGAGGCCGTCCAGGCTCATGGACCGTGACAGCTCGGCGATCGATCCCAACGCTTCCTGGTCCAGCGGCCGCCGCTTGCCCTTGAGCTCGTAGGTCCGGGCATCCTTGATGACCTCCTCCGGCGCCCCCTTGGTTATCAAGATGGTCTCGGGCCCCCTTCTGACGACCACGGTCGCCTTCTTCCTCACGAAGTCGAAGGGTATCTCGTCGATCTTCTCGATCTCGCCGGCGTCCACGCCTCCATGGGACAAGATGGCCGCGTCCAAGGGGCTCTTTATCCCCGTCCCCATGGAACTGTTGATGTAGGATAGCTGGAGCACCAGCGCATCGTCCTCCCCCCGGGCGTCAACGAACTTGACCGCCGCCACCTCGTTCTCGGTGAGCGTGCCGGTCTTGTCCGTGCACAGCACGTCCATGCTGCCGTAGTTCTGGATCGACTCCAGCCTCTTGACCACCACATCCTTCCTGCTCATGTGCAGGGCGCCCTCGGAAAGGTTGATGGTGATGATCATGGGCAGCAGTTCCGGCGTGAGGCCAACGGCCAGTGCAACGGAGAAAAGGAGAGATTGCAGCAGATCACGTTCATCCAGAACATTGATCAGGAAGACGAAGACGATCAGAACGATGGTCACCCTCATGATGAGGTAGCCGAACCTGCGAGAGCCCCGCTCGAACTCCGTCAGCGGTCTTCGCTGGACAAGACGCTCAACTATGTGCGCGTACTCGGTGGAGCGCCCGGTCCGCACCACCACCGCCTTGGCCGATCCCCCGGTCACCGAGGTCCCCAGGAAGAGATAGTTGGTCCAGTTGGCGGATTCCTGCACCATGTCCTCTCTCAACGCTCCAGCGCTCTTCTCGACGGGGAACGATTCCCCCGTCAGGACGGATTGGTCGATGTACAGGTCCTTGCTGTCAAGTATCCGGCACCCGGCGGGAACGATGTCTCCGCTGGATAGCAGAACGATATCTCCTGGGACGAGATCGGCCAAAGGGACCTCTTTTCTCTCCCCGCCCCTCATTACCGTTGCTGTTAGCGCCACCTTTCTGCTCAATTCTTCCGACGCCCTTTCCGCGCGCCGCTCCTGCACGAACTGGAGGCTGCTGGAGAGGACGACGATGGTGAAGATGACGGCCGCGGAAACGGGGTCACCGGTAAGGACGGTCAGGGACCCTGCCGCCAAGAGGATCAGGGATAGGGGGTCCGCGAAGTACCTCCCGAACTTCACCAGCCGATTCTCTTTTTTTCGCTGGACCAGCTCGTTCTTCCCATAGACACCGAGCCTGCGGCCGGCATCCTGCGGGTCAAGGCCGGCCTCGGAACTGTTCAATCTTTCCAATAGCTCCGCTCTCTCAAGAGTGAGGAGATCGGATATGGAGACGAGACCTTCCTTATCGAAGGCCGGGTCGTTCCCTGCCTTTGAAGCGGCCATCTTCTCCTTCACCATGGGCTCTCTGATGCATTTTTCCAGGACTCGCTAGATAAAGACATCGGCAATGGCATTTCGAACGAACCTTCCCCGGGAAGCGGCATCCCGGGACACGTTGCTCACGCGTTCCATATCATCTGCGGTTCTCCCGCCCACCTAGGCGGATGATCGGCGGAAGAGGGGCCGCGCTCCCGGAGGCGTCCCGCGAAGGGACAGGGCTCTCAGGCTGCCTCACGGATGTTCACCTCCTCCCAGGGAGCTCCAGGGCTATAGGAACGCCATAATGGGGAGCGGCCTTTCTGTCCCAGGCCTACAAAAGTGCGTCGCTCCGTTGTACGCGGCTGAAAAATCCATCTAAACGTGTTGGGATTGGCGACGACTCCCTCAGGTTCTGCCAGTTTCCATCCCAGTGCCCTAGGTGGTCATGTAGTAGAACATATGTCGCGTCTGCGAGGCCCGCCTACCTCCGGAACTTTGTCCGGTTCCGATAGATCATCAGTGCGACCACGGTGGTCGATACTCCCACGAATACGAAGATGTAGGCCAACAGGTATGGGCCGATCTCAATGGGAGGGCCCGCGACAGGGTCAACGGTACGGTCCGTCTGCGAAAGCACAACTATGGTGATCAGGTCCCTCGCAGTGCTGCCCTCCGCGTCGGTCACCAGCAATCTGACCGTATAGGTGCCAGCCTCATGATATTCGTAGGAGAAGGATGGTGAAAACCCCGCCGTCCCCAGTGGACCATGAGTACGAATAGGGCGCGACCCCGCCGGCGACCTCTGCGGACAGGGCCGTGTTTAGCGGGGACCTTCCGTTCGTAGCGGTGGATAGGATGGTAGCGATCATCTGAGCGGCCATAACGGTAACGGTCACGCTGGCCTCGGACCTCGTTCCCACGCTGTCGGTGACCTCCAACGTGACGTTATAGCGGCCAGATCTGGCGTATCTGTGCTCAATGTCGGGGTCCTCTGAGGTCGAACCATCTCCGAAGCTCCAAGCATAAGAATATGGTCCGATGCCGCCTGTGACGCGAGAATTGAAGGCCACGTCCAGGGGCGCGGGGCCGCCAATGGAAGCGGCAGTGATGGCGACCGTGAGTGGCGGAGGCTCATTGATCGTGAAGTTCGCGGCCAGCTTCTTCGTGGCCTGATCAAGGATCGTGAGGGTCTGGCCTTTGACATAGATGATTCCCTCGTAGATGCCAGGAACTACGCCCGCTGTGGTGAGCGTTCCCTTAAGGGTGACCGACCCTCCCTTGGGAATGGACTTGTTCCCGATAAGTTGTATTTCATCCGTCCTGTTGTTCCATTTGATCTCGTACCTTGCTTCGACGATATTGATCGCCGTGTTCCCTTCGTTCGTGAGATCGACCTCGAACTGCACTGTCTGGTTAGGATAAGCCGAGTCGGGACGGACAACATAGTCCTTGATCTCCCAGGCCGACGCGGTCCCGCTGGCCGCGAACAAGACGCCGCCCATTATGGCGGCGGAGATGACGATCGCTGCTGAGGTCAGTGCACCAAATCGCTTCAACTTATCAAGAGGCGGCACGGTCTGTGGGAACTTAACATTTACTTCGCGGCCCATGTCATCCCATCGAGGGCAGGCATGAGGCCGTGCAGGATGTCCCGCGAGATCACACCTCTATATTCTTCAGCGCTCACTGGACATATATTTTGGTGAACGAATCGGCACTGAGCTCGGACAAGGGGACCGGCACCGTGATGATCAACTGCGACAGGCTCTCTCCCGGGCCAAGGGTCACCGTCCGTGAGTTCATGTAGGTGTTCCCGGAAGGAGTATGGACCTCGCAGACCACGGAAGCGGTCCGCTCGAAGAACGCGTTATCGTTGCGTATCTCGGCCGTGAACACGAAGCCGAGCCCGATGTTGACAGACGTGGACCTGGTGACGGATATTCCCGGCAGGAGAACATAGCCGAGCGCTAGGAGGACGACGATGGCAAGGGCTCCGAGAACGATGAGCCTGCCGCGCCTCTTCCCTGGGGGCACGTACGGAGCGCTACCGGAAGGCGTCATTCTCGAACCACAGGAATTGCAGAAGGCCGCGCCCTCCTCGTTCGTCTTGCCACATCTGTAACATGTTGCCAAACCGTCACCGGGCTCGAGAGACAATGGGCCGACAAAAAGGTTTGGCGGCAATTCTCTGCAAGGGGGCTTTCCGACGACAAAGGTCCGCGCGGGCGGTCCTCGTCCTAGCTTTTACTGGTCGTCCGGATGACCATCACCGGGCAATGGGCAAACCTGACGACCTTTTCCGCCACACTGCCCAGGAGGAAATGCCTAGCTCCGGTATGGCCCCTGGTGGCCATTACCACCAGGTCATGTTCCCTGGAAGTCTCAATGATATCGCGCGCCGGCGATCCCCTGGTGACGATGGCCTTGGCCGCCGCGGCCTCCGCCGCTTTCTGCTGATAGCCGTATACGTCCGGCATCCCCATGCCCTGCTGGATGCTTACGGCGGCCTGGATATCGATGATGCTCATGATAGTTACCTCGGCCCCCATGATCTTGGCCAGTCCAATGCCTCTTAGCACAGCGGCCTGGGCGTTCATGCTCCCGTCGGTGGGTATAAGTATCCGCTTGTACAGGGCCATCATATCACCATATCGGCTGCTGGAACATAGCCCGTTCGGTGCTTGCAGTGGGACACGCCTCCAGAGAGGTCACTTTCCAGCCTCCTTTTCCAGGCCGCACCTATCGAGCATGGGTGCGGAGGGCTCTCCCCTGTCCTTAAAGGAGGTGCTCGCCCCGGCCTCATGATACTCCTCCGAGCTCTTGAGAGGCACGCTCTTGATCATCACGCTCACCGCCAGCACTGAAAGCACGATGACCGCCCCCATGAAGAACGCGTAGGTGATGCTGTCGCTCAGGGCCAGTCTGACGATCTCCAATATATGGTCGGGTAGGGGAGGATCGGCCGGGACCAGGAGAAGCTGGCCAAGGCTGTTGGCGCCGGCAGGGAGCCGGTCCAGCTGTTCAGGGGTGAAGCTGCCAGATAGCTTGCTCACCATCCGTGAACTGACGATGCCGCCCATGACCGCGATCCCCACGGACCCGCCTATGCTGCGGAACAGGCTCATGGAGCCGGTGGCGACCCCCATGTCTTTCTTGGGCATCACGTTCTGGGCCGCTACGATATAGTTGGACATCAGCGCCCCCAGGCCGGCGCCCGTGACTATCAGGAAGGCCACGGCCTCCGCGGCGGTGCTGCCGGAATGAAGCGTGGAGAGAAGGTACATGCCCAATGCGCAGATCGGAGGGCCGATCACGAGCCAGATCTTGTAGCCTGTACGCCTCAGCAGGAAGCCGCTCCCTATCGAGGTCAACATGGCCCCGAACATGAGCGGGATGATCAGTTCCCCGCTGTTGCTGGCGCTCATCCCCACCACCGCCTGGAGGAAGAGCGGGAGGTAGGATATCACTCCGAACATGCCGAAGGCCATGACGAAAAGGCCCACGCTCCCAAGGCTGAAGATCGGCTCCTTGAAAAGTCTGAGAGGGAGGATAGGGTCGGCCGCTCTCTTCTCGATTAGGACAAAGGCGGACAGGCATGCCATCGACAGCGCGGTCAGTCCCACGATCTCAAAGCTGGTCCAGGCGTATGTGCTTCCGCCCCAAGTTATCACCAGCAGGGCGGGGGCCAGCGCGCCGATAAGGGCGATCATGCCCGCGTAGTCCACCGGCAGGTTCCCGCGG
>JAKIXL010000028.1:6560-13977 GCA_022709105.1 Thermoplasmatota archaeon
TCGAGGTCACCAGTATGGCGAACAGGCCAACAGGCAAGTTGACGTAGAAGACCCACCGCCAGTCCGTATGATCGACTATGTAGCCACCCATCAGCGGTCCGACGATGGTTGAGAGGGCGAACACAGCACCCAGCATCCCCTGTATCTTTCCGCGCTCGGTCGGCGCGTAGAGGTCGGCAACGGTGGCCATGGAGATGGGCATCATCGTTCCGGCGCCAAGGCCCTGAACGAACCGGCAGGCGACCAGCATCTCCATCGAGCTGGACATCCCGGCGAGGAACGAACCGGCCATGAACACCACCATCCCTATCATGAAGATGGGCTTCCGTCCGGACCGATCGGAGAGCTTGCCCGCGATCGGTATCACCACGGTCTCCGCCAACATGTAGGCGGTGAACAGCCACGAGTAGAGACCCATTCCGCCGAGCTCGCTCACTATCTTGGGCAGTGCTGTGCCAACGACCGTCTGGTCCAGGCTAGCCAGCAGCATGCCTAGGGCGAGGCCGAGCATGATGAAGGACCGGCTGCGGGTCCTCCTGTACTTTGCCGCCTCCTCCTCGCTCATGGTGGCCGGGCCGTCTATCGTCTTGCTCCTCCTTTTTAGCATGAGATGCTCCTTGACATGGTGATCATTCATTATGGACGTCGTCAGCCGGGGGATGCCCACTGTTGGCGAGCGTCCCGGGCCTCATTCCCAGCAGCCTCTCGCTCAGCACCTGCATTGCTTGGCGTTGCTGCCGCAGCTCCGTTCCCGCACGGGTCTCCGGCAGCTCATTGCTCAGGCCGTAGGCCATTGACAACAGCGCAATAGCGGTCTCTCTCGGCAGGTCCGTGTCGAAAAGACCTTCCTTCACACCTTGACGGACGATATCCTCCATCGGCCCGGTCATGAACGACAGTGCCCGCCTCTCCATCGACAGCCTGATCGAACGGTTCCTCTCCTGGCGGAAGTAGGACATGAGCGTTGAGGAGCGGGAGGCCACGTCCTGCCGAGCGTCCATCAGGGCGTTCAAGCGCTCGACGGCATTGAGCCCCTCCCTCCTCATGACCTCGGCGATTGCCGATTCTATCTCGTCCTGAAGCATTTCCAGAAGGATTGCGAGCACTTCCTCCTTGGACCCGAAATAATAGTAGAACAGGCCTTTGGCCACCCCCACCCGGGCAGCGACGTCATCGATGGAGGTGTTCTCGAACCCCTTTTCATTGAAGAGGCATCGCGCCGCCTGGATGAACTCATTCCTTCTATCATTGCGGGTCGCCGCAGAGTGCCCCATCTTGATCAGCTGACCGTCAGTCAAATGAAAGCTCATATTTATGCGTTGCTTGCCCGGGGCCCATCATCAGCATTTGGTCAAGAAGGCCCCAAAGCATCGACCGGAAATAGGAAAAGGGTTTTATCGGCCAAGGGTCTAGAGGAGACCGCATGTTCCTGACCAGGGATGAAGAGGCCATGCTGGCCGGCGAAAAGGGAGAGGGCATAAGAACAGCGATGGAGCTGCTGGTCGCTCTCGGCGACATATATGAGGCGAAGAGGCTGGTACCCATCGTTTCCGCGCATCTTTCCGGTGTATCCTACAAGACAATCGGGGAGGGAGGGATCAGCTTCCTTCAATCTTTGGCCAAGGACGCTAAGGTGCGGGTGCCTACGACGCTGAACCCTGCAGGCATGGACCGCGAGAAATGGAAGGAGATGGGCATATCTCCCCGTTTTGCCGACCGGCAGCACCTCATCATCGAGTGCTACGGGAAGCTGGGGGTCGATACTGATTGTTCTTGCACCCCATACCTGGGGAACAACGTGCCCAAGAAGGGCCAGACCTTGGCCTGGGCGGAATCCAGCGCTCTCTCCTTCGCCAACTCGGCGATCGGAGCGAGGACCAACCGGGAGGGCGGCCCTGGGGCGCTCGCCGCTGCAATAATCGGAAGGACACCGGAGTACGGCCTTCACCTGGATGGCAACCGGACGCCGGGCATCGTGGTGGAGGTCGAGGTCGAGGAGGTCGATTACTCCCTGCTCGGACATGCCGTGGGCTCTTCGGTCGGGAACCGCATCCCCTATTTCCGCGGCATCAGGCCTACTGCTGACCAGCTCAAGACATTGGCGGCGGCGATGGCCGCGGCCGGATCGGTGGCCATGTTCCACGTTGAGGGCGTTACTCCCGAGGCCGACCCCCTATCGATCGAAGGCTTGGAGAGGCTGCATCTCGGCCGGGCCGAGGTGGAGGCGGCAAGGAACAAGCTGGACCGCGGGAGGGACCCCGAGCTGATCGCCCTCGGCTGCCCACACCTCTCGGTCGATGAGATAAGAGGCCTGGCCGCCAAGCTCGAGGGGAGGAAGCGGAAGGGCGATGCCGAGGTGTGGTTCTGTACCTCCCGGCACACCGCGGCAAAGTGCCCCCGCGAGCTGGGGGTTCTGTCGAAGTTCGGTAAAGTGGTATGCGATACCTGCATGATAGTGACCCCTATAGAGGAGAGGTTCAGAAGCACCGCCACGAACTCTGGGAAGGCGTGCTGCTACCTGCCCAACCTGTGCTCCCAGAAGGTCGTGTACCGATCTACCGAAGGATTGCTGGAGATGATATCCTGATACTCAAGGGCAGAGGCATATCCAAGGGCCGTGGGGAGGGCGAGGTCGTTCTGAGCGAGTCACCGGTATCGTTCCTCGGCGGCGTGGAGCCCTCCACCGGTAACATCGCAGGCCGGGAGGACGGCCGCTCTGTAAAAGGCAAGGTGTTCGCGTTCCCTCAAGGCAAGGGCAGCACCGTTGGCTCCTATGTCCTCTTGGAGATGAGACGGAGGGGAACACTGCCGGCGGCGATCATCAACTCCGTGGCCGAGCCGATCGTGGCCACAGGATCGGTAATGGCCCGGGTTCCCATGGTCGACCGCATTGACCTTGGGCTGCTAAGGGAGGGCGACCTCGTGGTGGTGGACGGCGACAGCGGAACGGTTGAGCTGCCGGGTGTACGGGAGAACCATGTTGTGAGCTGCGTTCTTATGGACGGAGAGAAGATGCTCCTATTGAAGCGCAGCAGCGAGGTCGGCACCTTCCGCGGCTATTGGGCGTCGGTCAGCGGGTTTGTAGAGGAGGACGAGACGCCAGCGGAAACGGCCTGCAAGGAACTGCAGGAAGAGATCGGCCTGGACCTGATGTTCGAAAAGGAAGGCAGGACCGTCACAGTAAGGGACGGATGCACGGTATGGCATGTGCACCCTTATCTGTTCAGGGCCACCCGTCCCAGGGTGGTGATCGACTGGGAGCACACCGAGTACAGCTGGGTGCGCCCCCAGGACCTAAAGGATTTCCAGACCGTTCCAGGGCTTGCGGGGATAGTGCGGGACCTTCTCTAGAAGGTCACGTCCACTTCCTTCTCCAGCAGGTTCATCTCATGAGGGTCCAGTGTCGACGGGTTCATCGCAAGCATCAGGATCGAGTGATGTATGGCAACCTGGTCCCGCAGGGACTGGACGAACCTCAGCACTGTAAGGAAGTTGTTGTTGGTGATGAGGTACTCCAATCCGTCCAGCAAGATGATGCCTCCGTTCTTGGACAGGAACTGCTCAAGCGAGAAGCTGAGCTTCTCCAGGTCCTTTGGCCGGAGACTGTCATCCTTGCCTATGTTGGTCAGCCATATAACCGGGGTATCTCCGAGGTTGTACTTTGAGCGGACCTTCAGTGGGTAGTCCCGGGTCACGCAAAAGCCTTTCACCCCCTTCTCGATGGCCTCGACGAACAGCGAATAGGACCGCACGCCCTTCTCCTCCTTGATCAGGTATGTGAACCCCGGTTCCAGAGCGGAAGTGCTCTTTGTCGCATTCTTTTCCTCGGGCTCATCCTCGACCTTGATCATCGCCACGGGGCTATGGCATGCCGGGCACTCGTTCTCGTACGGCTGCACCGGCTTCTTGCAATTGCAGCATTCGGTGACCCTTGTGAAACCTCCGGAAGCTGCATGCTCCATAATGGAGTCCACGGTCTTGCTCCCCAGCCCCTTCACTTCACGGAGGTCCTCTTTGCTGGCCATGGTTATCTTGTCCACCGAGTCATATCCGGCGTCATAGATCATCTCGGCCTTGAGATGGTTCATACGCGGCACCCGCATCAGGTACGCGAGCATGCGGCCCTTGTCTTCCCGCACAGGCGGGGCCTCGACCTTTGCCGGCGCGGCCTCCTGTCTAGATAGATAGTGCACTATGTTCCTCGCGTCGTTGCGTGACACCCCCTCGATGGCCGCGAGGCTTGCCTCGTCCGCACCCCTCATCTCCTCGAGGGAGGCCTTGCCCGCCCTTATCAGCGCGAGCGCGGTCTCCTGGGACATCCCGGGCACCCTGGAGAGGTCCTTGATCCTTTCCTTCATGCGAAGCGAGGACAGGGCAATGTCCACCTTGTGCTTCTCAATGTCCCAGCTGGCAGCGTGCTCGCCCTTCGGTTCACTGACGAGCTCCAGCTGTAAGGACCTGGTCTCCTTCATGACGTGGTCCTTCCAGGTCTTGAAGTACCCCTCCAGCTGGGCAGGGGCCTTGACCTCGGTTCGGACGAACTCCTCGACATCCAGCTTCATGTCCTTCCGCATCTGCTGGATGCGGCGGATCAGCTCTCGAGTATATCCTTCCGCCTCGATCTCAGGGGTGACCTCGAAATCTATGAACAGAGTGCCATCGGCGAACTCCACGGCCACGATGTTATCTGGCAGGGAGGTCGAGAACGACACCATCCCCGGCTCGATGCGAACGGCCTGGCCTTCGATGCCCAGCGAGTACTCGCCCCTTTCGATGGCCTCTTTGACCTTTTCGGCCGGTCGGTTCTTGAGCATGACAGCGATCTTGGCCGACCACTGCCGATAGACCTTGCCGATGGCGTTTGGATTGGGGATGACCTCCAGACGGAGCTCATGCCAGGTGTGGCCCGGTGCGACATATTCTACGCTCTTAACGTTCGCCTGGGAGAGGAGCACCTCCTCCATCGGCCTAAGAAGGTCAAGTACCTCTTGGGACCGGGATTGGATGATGATGCGCTTCAGCGGCCAGCGTAGCTTGATGTTCTTCTTCTGCCTTTCCTTGGTGATCTCGTCCACCAGTTCCTGCATGGTCCGCATGGACGCTTCCAGGCGGTCATCCACCGCCGTGGGGTCGGACATCGGCCAGTCGCACATATGCACCGAGGTGAGCTTGCCGTCCAGTGCCTGATAGATCTCCTCGGATATGTGCGGACAGAACGGCGCCAGCAGCTTTACGGTGGTCATCAGCGCCTCGTAAAGGGTCACGTACGCCGCTATCTTGTCCATGTCCGCGGATTCGGTCCACATGCGGTCCCTGATGAGCCGCACGTACCATCGCGACATGTCCTCCAGGATGAACTCCTCGAGGGAGCGGCATGCGCGGTGCAGGTCCAAGGAGTCAAGGTTCCTGGTGACCTCGAGCTTCAGCTTCTCCGTCCGGGAGGCCAACCAGCGGTCCTCGGGCCTCATGGCCGCGCGGGCCGCCGCCAGGTCGATATTCGATGGCTCGAACTTGTCTATTGACATGTAGGTAGAGGCGAAGTTCACCACGTTCCACAGGATGTTGAGCATCTTGCGCGCGTTCTTCACCCCCTCGTGCTGGAAGGAGATATCCTCCCATGGGGCCGACACTCGCATGAAGTAGAACCGGACAGCGTCCGCGCCGAACTCGGCGATGACCTTGGCAGGCTCAATGACATTCCCTTTGCTCTTGGACATCGGCTGGCCCTGAGGATCGAGCATCCATCCATGCATGAGGACGCTCTTGTATGGCGCACGGCCGAAGGAGATGCACGAGGAACCGAGCTGGGAGTAGAACCATCCGCGTGTCTGATCATGGGCCTCGGTGATGAACTTGGCAGGCCACCAGCGTTCGAACTCCGAACGGTTGCGCGGGTAGCCTAGCTGAGCCCAGGAGCACACGCCGGCATCGAACCATACGTCGAGCACGTCATTGACGCGCTTCATCTTGCCGCCGCACTTGTCGCACTTGAGCAAAACCCCGTCGATCCACGGCCGATGGAGGTCCATTCCCTTCTGGTAGCCCTCCGCTCCCTCAAGGTCATCGCTGGTGCCGACCACCTTCATGTGCCCGCAGCCGCAGGTCCAGACCGGCAGGGGGATCCCCCAGTACCGCTGCCTCGAGATGCACCAATCACGGGCGTTCATCGTCCAGTCGTACTCCCTTGATGATCCGGCCCACTCCGGGGTCCACTGGACCTTGGCGATCTCGTCCAGCATGAGGTCCTTGACCTCGGTGACCCTGAGGTACCACTGGCTCGTGTTGCGGTAGATGATCCCGGAACGGCATCTCCAGCAGTGTCCGTAGCGGTGGTCTATCATGCCCCGATGGAACATCAGGCCCTTGTCCTGAAGATCGTCCATGATCAGCGCGTTGGCCTTCTTGACCGGCATGCCGTAATATCGGTTTCCGACGTCCTTTGTGAACCTCCCGCTCTCATCCACTGGGCAGTAAGGCTCCAGGCCGAACTCCCTGCCCAGTTCGAAGTCCTCGGGACCGTGGCCGGGGGCGATATGGACCAGGCCGGTCATGTCCGCCTCGACCGTCTGTGAAGGTATGACGCGATGCACCCACTTTCCGCTCATGCCCCTTTGTGATTCGATCTCATCGTAAAGGGGAGGGACGTACTCAAGGCCGACCAGGTCGTCGCCTTCGATTAGCTGCAGCACCTCGATCTCTTCCCATCCTTCCAGCTGACCTATGGCGTCGACCAGGCCCTCCAGCACGATAACGGTGTCCGCCTCGCCGCCCCGATGGTAACGCACCTTGGCATATTGGAAGTCAGGGTGCGCAGCGACGGCCATGTTGGCCGGCAGGGTCCAGGGGGTGGTCGTCCATATCAGCAGCGACACTCCTGGCTCGTTCTTGACAGGGAATCGCACATAGATGGAAGGGTCCTTCTCGTCAGAGTACTCGATCTCCGCCTCCGCCAGAGCCGTCTCGCACCTAGGGCACCATGAGATAACGCGATTGGAGGCGGCGAGAAGGCCGCGGTCGAACGCCCGCTTCAGCGTCCACCATGCGGCCTCTATGTAGCTGGGGGTGATGGTCATATAGGGTTTTTCCCAGTCCAGCCACACTCCCAGCTCCTTGAACTGCTCGGTCATCTTGGCCTGATGGTTCAGAGCGAACTCCTTGCAGGTGTTGACGAACTTGTCAATGCCGAAGGCCTCTATGTCCTTCTTGCTCTTGATGCCGATGGCCTGCTCGACCTTGACCTCGATGGGCAGGCCGTGCATGTCGTAGCCCGGCTGGTCCCTTACATTGAGCCTCTGCATCCGCTTATATCTGACAACGGCGTCCTTGATGGTCTTGTTCCAGGCAGTGCCTAGGTGGATATAACCAGTGGTGTATGGAGGCCCATCGACGAAGTAGTAGTCGGCCCCGCTGGCGCGAA
>JAKIXL010000290.1 GCA_022709105.1 Thermoplasmatota archaeon
TCCATCGTCGACGAGAACCTGAGGCCGTCCGCACCGCGGCAGCGGCCTTCCACATGGCCGGCCCGAGGCTCGTTCACGTCCCGGTCGACGTCCACGGTGAACGAGGCAAAGCTCATGCCGATGCATGGATGCAATGTCTATTAACAGTTATACTCGACGAACAATCACCATTTTTAAATAGGCAAAACAGATGAGAAAGGCCAGACTCGCCAGGTGAGACAATGAAGCAGGTTCTTGTTCTGGGCGGCGGCGCAGCCGGTCTCGCTGCCGCGATCGAACTGTCCCACCGAGGCATACCAACGACGGTGGTGGACAGCGCGCCTCCCCCCGGCGGTCAGGCCTTCCAGCTCGCCTGCAAGGGCTCACCGGCCTGCCTGAACTGCGATGCCTGCCGGCCTCATGACCTGAGGAGGGAAGCTCTCCGTGACCCGATGATCGACCTTCTCGCCGGCTCGGAACTGGGCTATGTGGCCCCTTGCAGGGACGGCTTCCAGGCGACCGTCAGGAGGCCGGAGGGGTGCGAGGACCACGAGTTCGCAGCGGTGATTCTGGCCGTCGGCGCGATGCCGTTCAATGCTGCTATGGACGTCAGATATCGCTACGGGGAGTGCGCCGATGTCCTGACCTCACTGGATGTCGAAAGGGCCCTGCTCGAGACCAACGCTCTGGCGGTGCCCTCCACGGGGCGGGACCCAGAGAGCATCGCCGTTGTTCAGTGCGTCGGGTCCCGCGACGTCCACCGGGGCGTGCCGTACTGCTCTAAGGCGTGCTGCAAATACGCGTCCAAGCTCGGAAGGAGGCTCCGCCACCTGTACCCTGAGATGGAGCTGACCTTCTTCTTCATGGACTGGAGGCCTCTGGAAGCCTCCGAGCGATCGGTGGGGGATTGGGCCGCCGGGGACCGCATGGTAAAGACCGTGCGGTCCAGACCGTCAGAGGTCGTTCCTGGCGACCGCCCATTGGTCCGCTATGCGACCGAGGCGGAGGACGTGGCCGAGAAGGCCTTCGACATCGTCATGCTGACCGTGGGCATGGTCCCCCGGCCGGACAATCCGCGGCTGGCCGAGGCCTTGGGGATAAGTTTGGACGACCAAGGCTTCCTCCGCTCCGCTCGTGACGATGTGCTCGTGGCGGGCACCTGCGCCGGGCCCAAGGACCTGAAGGAGAGCATAGAG
>JAKIXL010000291.1:0-823 GCA_022709105.1 Thermoplasmatota archaeon
GACCTCCCCGGTCACCTCTTCCCGCCGGGGAGCGATCGAGTCGAGCTCGTCGATGAATATAATGGCCGGCGCATGCTGCCGGGCATCCTCGAAGACCTCGCGGAGGCGCTGCTCGCTCTCGCCGTAGTACTTCGATATCACCTCGGGCCCCGCGATGGAGATGAAATGGGCGCCGCTCTCGCTTGCGACCGCTTTTGCTATCAGGGTCTTACCCGTCCCCGGCGGGCCGTAGAGGAGGACACCCTTCGGAGGCTCGATGCCGAGATCCTCGAACTGCTCCCGCCGGGTGAGCGGGTACTCGACCGCCTCGCGGATGTCCTGCTTTGCCTCCTCAAGCCCGCCGACATCCCCCCAGGTGGTGTGCGGCACCTCGAGGAGGATCTCCCGCATGGCGCTCGGGCCCACGTCGCGGAGGGCGTCGCGGAAGTCCTTGCCCTGCACCTCCATCTTCTCGAGGGTCTCTGCCGGAATCTCCTCGGCCTCGAGGTCGATCTCGGGGAGGTAGCGCCGAAGCGCCTTGATAGCCGCCTCACGGGCAAGAGCGGCAAGGTCCGCCCCCACAAACCCGTGGGTCTGCTGGGCGATGGCGGCGATGTCCACGCCTTCTCCGAGCGGCATGCCCCGGGTGTGGATGTGGAGCACCTGGGCTCGGTCGCCCTCCGGCGGGACACCTATCTCGATCTCCCGGTCGAACCGGCCGGGGCGGCGGAGAGCCGGGTCGATGGCGTCGAGCCGGTTCGTGGCCCCGATCACCACGACCTGCCCCCGCTCCTCAAGCCCGTCCATCATCGTCAGGAGCTGGGCAACCACACGCCGCTCGACC
>JAKIXL010000291.1:881-1163 GCA_022709105.1 Thermoplasmatota archaeon
TTGCTATCAGGGTCTTACCCGTTCCCGGCGGATCGTAAAGGAGGACGCCCTTCGGGGGCTCGATGCCGAGCTTGTGGAATATCTCCGGGTGGCGCATGGGAAGCTCGATCGTCTCGCGGACACGCTGCAGCTCGCCCTTCAGGCCGCCGATGTCCTCGTAGCTGATCCTCTTGACGCCCTCAAACCCGGCGGCGGGTTTCTCGGAGAACTCGATCTTCGTGTTCTTGGTGATGATCACGGCGTTCTCCGGCTCGACCACCACGGCCTTGAACGCGACGAGCT
>JAKIXL010000292.1 GCA_022709105.1 Thermoplasmatota archaeon
CTGAGCAAGGACGCCTTCGAGCAGTACTCCGCCGCCGAGACCGACCTCGGTCTGGACCTGGAGAAGCTGAAGGAGGTCATCCGGCTCTCGAAGTCCGGCGACATCATCGAGATGCGCCAGGACGAGGAGCGTGGCCGCCTGGTGATCATGGTCGGCAACGTCACCCGCCGCATGAACCTGGTCTCCACGGAAGGCATGAGCGACCCCAAGGTCCCCAACCTCACGCTTCCGGCCCGCATCACCGTGACCGTGGACGAGCTGCAGCGGGGCATCAAGGCCGCTGAGAGCATCTCCGACCATGTGGCGCTTAACGCCAATACCGAGGGTTTCGAGATGGTGTCCGACGGCGATACCGACTCCGTCAGCCTGAAGCTTCCGAAGGCGTTGCTCGTGGACCTGCAGTGTTCCGAGAGCATCCGTTCGCTCTTCCCCATGGACTACTTCTCGACCATCATAAAGGCCATACCGAGCGGCACCAACGTCAGCGTCAACCTCGGGAACGACCTCCCGGTACGCCTGGACTTCGACATCGCCGGCGGAAAGGGGAGCGTCCGCTACCTGCTGGCCCCGCGCATCGAGAACGATTAGAGGCGCAAACCCTTCACGATTCCGCTCTCCGCCTCGGGCACCTTCACCTCCACGGTGATCAGGTCCCGCAGTCCGGAGCGGGCGATCTTCTCTTTTAAAAGCTCATCGACCTGGAATATCCCAGCCGAGTTGTTCATCAGGATATCGATCTGGATAGGACGTTCAGCACCCTTCCCCACCCGGACCTTGTCGATGGCCAGGGCGCTCACGGAGTGGATGTTGACGCTTCCGCTGGCGAAGGGGATGCGCGCCCTGCCCTTCTCCATGTCCAGGGCGTCCGCGACGCGGACCACGCCGCCCTCGATCGTGTAGGGGGCGAAGCCCTCATGATGGGAGATCATGGCGTGTTGGACCTCGGCGACCATGAAGGTCAGTTCGGGCTCCTGGTATACGTTTCCGAGGAGCCTGCGGAGGATGGGGGCGGACAGCATGACGGAGAACTCCTCGTGGTTCTGGCGGTGGACCGACAGGCCGATATCGTGCAATGCCGATGCCAGCACCACGACCACCTCGGCATCCTCCGGACGCATCCCGTAGTTCAGCACCGCGCCGGGCC
>JAKIXL010000293.1 GCA_022709105.1 Thermoplasmatota archaeon
GATCATCTTGTCCGCTGCCGCTGTGGCTTGTGGGTACACCATAAGGGACTTCTATGAGAAGCCTGAGTTGGGTATACACTGCGTCGGCTACATATCCCACCTCTATGACCTACTGCCAGTCACGCACTGGTTCTTCTCGCTGCCGTGGGTCACCGAGCTGGGGCTGAAGCTGGTCTATAAGGAGACGCTGCCGCCGATCTCGACCGGTCCGATCTACTCGGCCCCGGAGGATGTCGACAAGATGCATGTGCCCAGCAAGGAAGAGCTAGTGAACGCGCAGGCGAAGTATGGGCAGTTGGCGACCGTGCCCATGTTCTACAGGATCTACGACTATGTGGCGAAGAACCTGCCGATGACCCTGGTGCCCATCTCCTACGGGTTCGACCTGGTGGGGGCGGCGGCCGAGATGGTCGGCGTGGAGAACTTCATCATGTGGACGTTCACAGAGCCAGAGGCCGCGGACAAGCTGGTCGACAAGTACACCCAGACGTCGATCAACGGCGCCGAGGCCCTGGCCGACAAGTACGGGTCGGCGATGCTGATCATCGGGTCCGTCCTGGCCAACAACGACATCTTCAACGATGAGGGCGTCGAGAGGTACTCCGTGAAGAACATGTACAAGTACGTCGACGGGTGCTTCAAGCGGGGCGCGGGCCCCCAGGTGTTCTACCACCTGTGCGGGAACCATGAGACGGACTACAAGCTGTTCAGGGACGGCCTGATGTGGTCCCCGTTCACCGTGTTCCATATCGGCTACAAGGGCAGGAACCCGTTCCCGTCCAGCCTGCTGAAGCAGAACTTCCAGGACAGGGCGACCTGCATGGGGTCCGTCGATACCAAGCTCATGATCGACCCCAACCCGAACAAGGTGTACAACCAGGCCAAGGAGCAGCTGCTCGGCGGCCGCGACTCCAAGAAGGGCTATATCCTAGGTGCCTCTTGCGAGACTCCTCCATACACCATACCCGGGCAGATGTTGGCCTTGGTCAAGGCGGCTAGGGACTTCGGTACCTACGGGACTTGGTGAGGTGATAAAAATGGTAAAAATAACTATACCGGCCGAAGTTAAGGAGCTCATCGCGAAGAG
>JAKIXL010000294.1 GCA_022709105.1 Thermoplasmatota archaeon
TCTTCGTCATCGATGCCGAACGAGAACCCCTCAAGCATGATGCCCCGGATCGAGAGTTTGGTCACGTCGTCGATGAACCGGGCGGCCCGCTTCATGCCGTGCTGCCGTATGATCCGGTGCAGGATCTGGCCGTCGAACGCGCCGATCGCCTTCTTGTCAATGGTCCCGGAGACCAGGTTCCCGGCGATGATCCGGATGAACGCATCGTTCTCGCACATCTCCCGCCGGCAGGTCTCGCAGTTCTGGCACGACGAGGCCCGGAAGATCATGTTCAGGTCGTCGGGGAGGATCAGCGAGAAGATCTGCTTGTTGGTCCAGAACGGGCGCCCGGCGTCGTCGTGCCGGTCAGGTTCAGGCAGGTGTTCGATGGGCAGGTGCTGGGTGAGGTAGAGGGTGTCTTCCTTTCCGAAATGGCGGAGCCGGTGGGTCAGGAGGAAGATGCCCGATAATATGGTCGTGGATGCCGCCGATGATCGGGCCGCCGGTCCTCGGCGAGAGGATGTTTGCCTGCACCGAGACCAGGATCTCGGCCTCGGCCCGCGCCTCCTCGGTCTGCGGGATGTGCAGGTTCATCTCGTCGCCGTCGAAGTCGGCGTTGTAGGGCGGACAGACGGCCGGGTTCAGCCGGAAGGTCTTCCCGTCCATCACGACGATCCGGTGGGCCATGATGCTCATCCGGTGCAGCGAGGGCTGCCGGTTGAAGAGGACGATATCCCCGTCTTTTAGCTGGCGCTCCACGGTCCAGCCTTCCTCAAGCATCTCCTTGACCGTCTCGAGATTCACATCGGAGAGGCGCATCCGCCGGTTGTCGGGCCGGATAGCGTAGTTTGCGCCGCAGGGCGACCGGATGGTGGGGCGTTCGGGGCCGTTCAAGACGTACTGCCGCATCTCATCGATGTTGAACGGCGTCACCCGCACGGGGACGGTCATCTCGTTTGCGATGGCAAGCGGGATACCGACCTCGGTGATGGAGAGGTTCGGGTCGGGGGAGATCACCGTACGGGCGGAGA
>JAKIXL010000295.1:0-744 GCA_022709105.1 Thermoplasmatota archaeon
GCCTCCACCTCGTTCGCGGCGAAAGCGATCGCCTCCTCCACCTGCTTCGCCTCTGCCTCCAGACCCTCGACCGAGGGAGGTATCTCGCGGAAGTTCTTGTGGGTGAAGCTCAGCACCCGGTGGAAGTAGTTGCCGAGGGTGGCGACCAGCTCGTTGTTGACCTTGGTCTCGAAGTCCTCCCAGGAGAAGTCGGCGTCCTTGCCCTCCGGCATGTTACTGGCCAGGTAGTAGCGCAGCTGGTCGGGGTCGAACTGCTTCAATATGCTTGGTATATCTATGGACGGGCCCTTACTCTTGCTGAGCTTCTCCCCCTTGAAGGTCAGGAACTCGTTGGCTGGCACGTCGTACGGGAGGTTGAGGCCGCCGTACCCCATCAGGATGGAGGGCCAGATGATGGTGTGGAACGGAATGTTGTCCTTTCCCAGGAAGTAATAGCTCTTCACCGATGGATCGGTCCAGAACTCCTTCCAGGCGTCCTGGTTCCCGGTCAGCTTGGCCCATTCCTTGCTCGCCGAGAGGTAGCCGATGACCGCCTCGAACCAGACGTAGATGACCTTGCCCTCCGAGCCTGGCAACGGAACGGGCACCCCCCAGGACATGTCCCTGGTCATGGCCCGGTCCTTCAGACCCGACTCGAGCCAGTTCTGCGTGAAGAGCTGGACGTTGGAGCGCCAGTGCTTGCTTTCCTGGACATAGGAGAGCAGGGGCTGTTCGAAGTCGGTCAATTTGAAGAAGTAGTGCTTG
>JAKIXL010000295.1:754-1007 GCA_022709105.1 Thermoplasmatota archaeon
CTGCGGCAGGTTATGCACACAGGGTCGGCTATCTCCCCCACCTCGAAGGTGGTGCCGCACCTGTCGCACTGGTCGCTGCGGCTGCTCTCGTTGCCGCATTTGACGCATTTCCCTTCCACGTAGCGGTCGGGGAGGAACTTCTGGCATGTCGGACAGTAGTATTGCAGGGTCTCCCTCTGTTCCAAATGGCCCTTGTTGAGCAGGCTGGTGAATATATCCTGTACCACCTGGATATGGTTGTCCGTGTGGGTCT
>JAKIXL010000296.1 GCA_022709105.1 Thermoplasmatota archaeon
CCTCTTCGGCGGCGACGACGCGGCCTCCTCGGGCTTTGCTATAGGGTTCGACCGGGTCGTGGTCTCGATCGGGGATTTCCCGCTCGTAGATGAACCTATCGTCGGCGTCGTCTGTACGCCCGAGGCACGGGCACGGGCGCTCGATGTAGCCCGCGCCTTCCGTAGCGCAGGAGTGAGGGCCGAGATCGACCTCATGCAGCGGGGAATGGGCGCCCAGGTCTCTCACGCCGCAAAAACGGCCGACTTCGCCGTGATCCTCGGGAAGCGCGAGGTCGAGGCGGGGACGGTGACCCTCAGGGATCTCCACTCAGGCAAGCAGCAGGAGAGGAGCCTTGAGGACGCCATCGCTGAGGTAGCACGGCATGGTTCTTGCTGAGGACCTGGCGAAGCAGCAGCGGAGCATCAGCGTCGCGGAGTTCTTCGAGAAGAACAAGCACCTTCTCGGGTTTGACTCCCCGACGCGCGGGATCATCACCACCATCAAGGAGGCGGTGGACAACGCGCTCGACGCCTGCGAGGAGGCCGAGGTCCTCCCCGACATATTCGTCGGCGTACGGAGGGTCGACGCCGACGTCTACCGGATAACCGTCGAGGACAACGGCCCCGGGATCGTGCCGGAGAACGTTCCCCCGGTCTTTGGGAAGCTCCTCTACGGCTCGCGGTTTCACCAGATCCGGCAGAGCCGGGGGCAGCAGGGTATCGGTATATCGGCGGCGGTGCTGTATGCGCAGCTCACCACCGGCACCCCGGCGCTCGTCGTCTCCCGGACGGGAGCGAAGGCGAGAGCACACCGGTTCGAGCTGATGATCCGGACCGAGACGAACGAGCCCGAGATCGTGAGCCACGAGGAGATCGAGTGGGACCGGATGCACGGCACGAGGCTTGAGATCCAGTTCAAGAGCACCCTTGCCGCGAAGAAACGGCTGGTGGATTATCTCCGCCTGACGGCGATCGTCAACCCGCACGCGCGTATCACGGCCGATATCGACGGCGAGGTGACGACGT
>JAKIXL010000297.1 GCA_022709105.1 Thermoplasmatota archaeon
TCGAGTCGGTCCTCGAAGGCGGGGCGCTGAACATCCACTCGGTCTACGTGAAGACGACCATGGGGCCGGCTGTGAGGGTGATCTGATGGCGCTTTACACGCATCACCTGCCCCGGTGGAAGAAGGAAGAGGTCGAGACGATCAAGCGCGGTGTCGCAGAGCATACGCTCGTCGGCGTCGTGGATATGTACGGCATTCCTGCCTCGCAGGTCCAGCAGATCCGGCGGAACCTCCGCGGCACGGCGACGGTGAAGATGGCCAGGAACACGCTCATCGAGCACGCGTTCACCGAACTCGGCGGCGACGTCGAGGGGCTGAAGGAGCATGCCGAAGGCCAGAGCGCCCTGATCTTCACGAACGAGAACCCGTTCAAGCTGCTTGAAAAGACAAAGACCAAGATGGCGGCAAAGCCCGGCGAGACCGCTCCTGAGGATCTCGTCGTTCCGAAGGGCCCGACCAGCTTCAAGCCCGGCCCCATCGTGGGCGAGCTCCAGCAGGTGGGCATTCCTGCAGCCATCGAGGGCGGCAAGGTCAAGATCCGGGAGACGAAGACGGTCGTGAAGAAGGGCGAGGTCATCAGCAAGAAGGTTGCCGATGCCCTCGTGAAGCTCGGTATCAAGCCGATGGACGTCGGTCTCGTCCTGCAGGCTGCCTACTACCGTAACACCATCTTCACGCCGGACCTTCTCGCCATCGACCAGGAGGCCTACGCGAACAACATCGCACTTGCTGCCCGGCAGGCGTTCAACCTCTCGGTGAATGCGGCTATTCCGACCCCGACGACGATCGGCGCGATCATCGGCAGGGCGGTGCGCGAAGCCCGGAGCGTGGGTGTCGAGGCGCCTATCTACGAGAAGGATATCGCCGACCTGATCATCGGGCGGGCACAGCGCGAGATGCTGGTCGTTGCGCTTGCGGCGCAGGACCACGGTTTCGAGCTCGATGAGGCGACCCTGAAGGCGGCCTCGGCTGCGACTGCCGCGGCACCCGCTGCAGCCCCG
>JAKIXL010000298.1:0-270 GCA_022709105.1 Thermoplasmatota archaeon
CATGCAGAAGGTGGGCGAGCCGGTGCCAGAGAGCCGGGCGGTCAACACTTTGGATGAGGCTCTGGAGGTTATGGAGGAGCTTGGTCTGCCCCTGGTGGTCAGGCCCGCATATACATTGGGCGGTTCGGGAGGAGGCATAGCCAAGACCCGGGAGGAGCTCTTGCAGATCTGCGACCTGGGGCTGAAAAGGTCCAGGATCAGCCAGGTGCTCCTCGAAGAGAGCGTGGGGGGCTGGACGGAGCTGGAGTATGAGGTGATGAGGGATAGCAA
>JAKIXL010000298.1:342-599 GCA_022709105.1 Thermoplasmatota archaeon
CCCCATCCAGACCCTCACCGACCATGAGATTCAGATGCTCAGGAGCGCGGCCATCAATATCATCCGGGCTCTGAAGATCGAGGGGGGCTGCAACATCCAGTTCGCGGTCAAGGATGGCGAGTACCGGGTGATCGAGGTCAACCCCCGTGTATCCCGCTCCAGCGCCCTGGCCTCCAAAGCCACCGGCTATCCTATTGCCCGGGTGACGGCCAAGATCGCCATTGGCATGACACTGGATGAGATCAGAAACGATGTAA
>JAKIXL010000298.1:609-973 GCA_022709105.1 Thermoplasmatota archaeon
CCCCCGCTGGCCGTTTGACAAGTTCGTCCGGGCGGACAAGACCCTTACCACCGCCATGAAGTCCACCGGCGAGGTGATGGCCATCGGCAGGAGCTATGAGGAGGCGCTCTTGAAGGCCGTACGGTCTTTGGATATCGACAAGGATTTCGGATACAAGGGAAAGTATGCCACCTGGACGGACGAGGAGCTGCGGGATCTGCTAGTGAATCCCACAGACGACCGACTGTTTGCCATCTATGAGGCTCTGAAGAGGGGGACGAGTCCCGAGGAGATATCGGATATCACCGGCATTGGGCCCTACTTCATCTACCGGATTGTAAATATCGTCCGGATGGAGGAGGAGATAAGGCGGGCTAAGGGAACA
>JAKIXL010000299.1:0-287 GCA_022709105.1 Thermoplasmatota archaeon
TAGACTTCCGCCGTCTCGGACGTCTGGCTGTCCCTGATGATCCTGACCACGCTCTTCTCAGGGATGTCCCTGTTCATGGCCGCCTTGAGCGTCTTGATCGCCGCGTCGCTGTCCTTGATCTTGGGCAGCTGGTCGCGGGTTATCTTGAGCCGCTTGAGGACCTTGTCGGTCTCCTCATCGGTCAAAAGCTCGTGTACTGGCACCATCTTGTGCTTTAATACGTTAAATGGTACGGAATCCTCCAAACGAATCACCTCATACCATGCAGAAACCGGGGCGTTCCTCCA
>JAKIXL010000299.1:297-609 GCA_022709105.1 Thermoplasmatota archaeon
ATTGGCTTTATAAAAACGATTCGGGAATCGGGTTTGGATACTTCGGTCTGCATATTTGTTTCACCTACCCAAGCGGGCCCGCGGGGATTTCCGCATACACGGAAGTACCGCGTACCATTCGAACCCCGGACCACCTGGTTAAAAGCCAGATGCTCTCTCTAGGGACCCTTCGTCTCCGAAGGTCCTACCTAGCTGAGCTACGGGCCCATTGGTAAGTAAGTGCCGGCGTGTGAACGGGAGAGTAAATCCTTGTTCTATTTAACATTTCCCATCCACCAAGGAACATTAGTCCTGTTGGCACACCGATCAACA
>JAKIXL010000299.1:619-973 GCA_022709105.1 Thermoplasmatota archaeon
CCGCCGGATGTTCCTGCCATTCCTTCGGTATTGAGGGTAATGTATATGAACTTGCGCTTAGGAAAAGGCTAGAGGCCTTGGCGGCACCTGGATGCGGGAGCGGCATTGGAAGGGCCGTGGATGGTCCCCTCTATTTCCTCTATTCCTAAACTCCCCCGGTTTGATAACTAGCCCGGTAAAATACTGATGTTCTTCAATGCTGGCCCTGCAAATGTTTATGTACTAACATAGTTATACCTATTATGTATGTCTTACATCGTCCACCAGAAGGTCAAGGGGAAGGTATACGCCTACGAGGCGGAGTCGTACTGGGACAGCGAGAAGAAGCAACCCAGGCAGCGCCGGCGCTACCTG
>JAKIXL010000029.1:0-9694 GCA_022709105.1 Thermoplasmatota archaeon
CCTGGCCCAGACCGACCTGAAGGGGATCTTGATCGGCGGACCAGGGCCCACGAAGGAGTTCTTCGTAAAGGAGGAATACCTCCATCACGAGCTCAGGAAAAAGATCATCGACACCTTCGATACCGGATACACGGACGAGTATGGGCTCAAGGAGCTGGTGGAGAAGGCCAAGGACTCGCTGATCGATCTTGACCTCATGAGGGAAAAGGACCTTATGCAAAGATTGCTGGAAGAGATACGCAAATCCGACGGCGGTCTAGCCAGCTATGGAGAGGAACAGGTCCGCCATGCCCTGGAGATGGGTGCTGTGGATACGCTCCTGCTCTCGGAGGGCCTAAGGAAGAAGCGAGCGTCCATCAGCTGCCCCAAGTGCGGTTGGAGCGGTTGGCTCACTGTGGACCGGGAAGAGGATGCCAGGTGCCCGAAGTGTCCGCAGGTCGACCCCGTGGTGGAGAGCGTTGTCGATCTCGTTGACAGTTTCTATGAGGACGCCTCCAAGGTAGGGACCAAAGTGGAACTGCTCTCTGTGGACTCGGAGGAGGGGGAGATGCTGATGAAGGCCTTCGGTGGGATCGCGGCCATACTCAGGTACGGGTTGGGTGGACATTGATGGACCCTCTGGAGAAGTTCGAGCACCAGGTCCGTGATGCGGTGAAGATCGCCTTTGAACGCCTGGGAACGGACGTTCCCTTCGACATCGAGGTCCCATCGACGGGCATAGCCGACTTTGCTGTGCCCTGCTTCCCCTTGGCCAAGGTGCTCAGGAAAGCGCCCCCCATCATCGCCGAGGACGCGGCCGCCAAGTTGCCTCCCATGGACCTGGTGTCCCGGTCATGGGCCGAGAGAGGATACCTGAACTTCCAGGTCGATGATCGACAGTTGAGCATGGCAACGCTTGGTGCCATCTTCGACATGAAGAGCAATTACGGAAGAGGTAAGGTTTCAGGGACCAGGGTCCTTCTGGAGCATACCTCCGTGAACCCTACCGGCCCGATACATGTCGGACGGGCCAGGAACCCCATCATCGGGGACACATTGGCCAGATGCATGAGGGCATATGGTTACGATGTCACCACCGAGTACTACGTGAACGATGTGGGCAAGCAGGTCGTGCTGCTGACCTGGGGCCTGGAGAACATCCCTGCTGACAAGCTGTCGCCGGTCGATCGAGATAAAGCCGACCATCGCCTGGTAGTGTACTATCAGAGGGCCAACAGGATGATGGAGGACGATCCAGAGGTGGCCAGGCAAGTAGGGCATATGCTCCGTCGATTCGAGGACGGCGACAAGGAGGTCATGGCCAAGGTCCGCAGGACCGCCAAGCTAATGCTTGAGGGCATCATCGAAAGCCTGGCCTCGATCAACGTAGTGATAGACCAGTTCACCTGGGAGTCTGGGTTCATCGAGGACGGCTCCGCCCGCACCGTGGTCGAACGGCTGACGCGCTCTGAGCACTGTGGCCAGGACCAGGGAGCGTGCTACCTGGAGCTGAAGCCGTTCGGCATCCATGGAAAGGAAACAAGGTTCTTCTTCACCCGGGCCGACGGCACCACGCTGTACACCACCAGGGATATGGCGTATCATCTGGACAAGTTCAGCCGGGCGGACCGAACGATCAACATCTTGGGCGAGGACCAGAAGCTGGGGCAGGCACAGCTGGCGATAGCGCTCAGGCTGCTGGGACAGGAGCGGGTGCCGGAGTGCGTTTTCTACTCCTTCGTCTCCCTGCCCGAAGGCCGCATGTCCACCCGCAAGGGCACGGTGGTCTACCTAGACGATCTGATCGAGGAGGCGGAGGAGCGGGCCCTGGAAGAGGTCCGCAAGAGGCGGACTGACCTGCCAGGGGATAGGATGTTGGAGATCGCCCGGGCCATCGGACGCGGGGCGGTCCGCTACAACATCGTACGAGTGCAGCCGGAAAAGCCATTGGTGTTCAAGTGGGAGGACGCTCTTAACTTCGAGGGCAACTCGGCCCCCTTCGTGCAGTACGCTCACGCCCGCGCCTGCAGCATACAGCGCAAGGCCGGGGCAGCGAGGGGAGAGATCGACCCGTCTGTCCTCACCAACGAGTACGAGCTCAAGCTGATCCGGGTTCTGGCCAGATATCCATCGGTGGTCCGCGAGTCCGGAGAGAAGCAGCGCATCCAGGCGCTCCCGGCCTATGGGCATGAGGTCGCCGCGGCGTTCAACCAGTTCTATACCTATGTTCCGGTGCTCAAGGGGGAGGAAAGCCGCGAGGCCCGGCTTGCGCTCGTCGATGCCACCCGCATCGTGCTGGCCAATGTCCTCACAACACTAGGCCTTAGCGCCCCGGAGGAGATGTGATGAAGATCGTCCCGTTATCCGACGAGGACCGCGTTTCCGTACGCATGCTGGAGCTGGCATGCATCCGCGAATATATCGAGGGACCGATGAAGCGTAGCTGGGACGAGTTCGACCAAGAGACCCGGCAGAAGCTCGGAGCGTCGGCCAGCGGTTCGTTCGCCCACTATAAGGGCTCTGGCCTGAGCTTTGTGGCCAAGGAGGGAGACCAAGTGGTGGGCTTTGTGTTCGCCCAGATGGTCCCCTGGATCGACGGGATCGAGAAGGCCGTGTGGCTTGAGAACATCGGCGTGGACCCTGAGTACCGCCGCATGGGTGTCGGTTACATGTTGCTCAGGCGGCTCGCGCAAGAGGGACAGAAGCTCGGCGCTCAGGTCCTTCACTCATCGATAGCGCCGGACAACATCAGCTCCCTGCTCCTCCATAAGAAGCTGGGATTCATGGCCGAGGACCGCAAGATCGCCTATCTGGACCTCAGCAAGCCCATTCAGTAGATGAATGTGTGCTCGTCCCGGCCGTAGATGGTCCGCACCAGCCGTTCCGCTCTCTCCACCTCTGCCGCGGAAAGCCCATCCCTGACCATGTCAGCATCCAGGGCCTGGGAGAAGCCCCTTTCCATAGCCTTCTTGATGATCTCCATGGAGGGGACATCCTCCATCTCCTCTGCCAGCGAGGTCAGGCCGTTCCGAGGGCGCTTGCCCCGCAGCGCTGCGAACATACGCTCGTAATCGGTGCGAACCATCAAGGTGCCGTGCTGCAGCAACGCTTCTCTTCTGCGAACCTGAGCGCTCCCCGAGATCTTCCTGTCGCCTACCAGCACATCGTTCACCGGCCTGAACACGGCCTCGATGCCAAGCTCCTGCAAGGCAAGGACCACACCTCGACAGATGATGCGGAAAACATCCGGGGGGCTATCGGGCATGGACTCGCGGGCGACCGCAACGGAATATACCAGGTGGCCCGGGTCGGTATATATCGCGGTCCCTCCCGACATCCGGCGGACCAGGGACACCCCGAGCCTGGCCGCAGCCTCCCGGTCCACGCTTGTGCCTATCTTGTCGAAGCGTCCTAATGAGATCGCGGGAGCGTTCCTGCGGTAAAGGTGGAAAGTATCTGGGACCGATCCCTGTTCTCTCGACTCAAGGATGGCCTCATCGATGGCCGAGGCCATGGTCGGCGCGACGAGGCCGGAGTCCACGAACCGCCATCTCATTATGGGGGCCTCAGGTCACGATCTCCTTAAGCCGGTCCTCCTCCAATGCGCGTCGCACCTCCATTGCCAGGCGGCGCCCTGTGGACATGTTCTTACGCCACAGCGAGTTGCCATAGGCGTGGCCGACGTTCATGTGGACGTTCGTCCCGCCGCCGATGCGCGGCGCCACATCATAGATGTAGAACTTGAGGTCCTTGTCCACGCAGGTCTGCAGGCAGAACGGCCCGATGATCCCTGGAGAGAAGTGCTCCTGTGCCGCCTTGACGTATCTCTCGGCAAGCTCGAAGGCGCTTTCCAGCAACGACTCGCGAAGTGTAGCTGAGTTATGGCCACAGACGGTGTACTCGGGGACCTTCTGATCATCGGTCAGCGTTAGCTGCTGTGGGGCGGGAATGCGGACATGGCCGTCCAGAGAGCTTTCGAACCTCCAGTCCACTCCGATGAGCTCTACCCTCTCACCCTGCCTTTCCAGAGGCGAATAGAAGAAGTCCAGGTTGAACACCGGCCCGATGATGTACTCCTCCATCCTGGCGGTATCAAGGCACTCCCGGTCGATAACGCCTTGCCGGATGAGCTGCTCAGATTTCTCCTTATACTCGCGGAACGAGGCACAGGTGAAGAAACCGCGCTCCAGCTTCTTCTTCGCATGATGAAGCTTCACTATGCTCAGTGAATCGATGTCCTCGGGTTCGCTGATCCTGCGAGGGTACGGAAGTCCGGCCTTTTCCAGCAACCAGTAGTAGTCCCTCGGCCCGCCCCGGTCCTCGCTTCGCAGGAGGTTCCGGGAGCCTATCAGGGGCACCATGAACTCGTTCTCCACCGAGTCGATGGAGCAATAAGAGGTGAACGAGCGATTGGGGACGAAGAGCACGTTGCGCTTACGAAGATCGGCCATGACCTGGGGCTTGATGACATCGCGGAACTTAGGGAGGAGCATCACCTCATCGACCATGCCCCGATATACAACGCCGTCCTCGTCCCGGAAGGCCTTGAAGTACCTGGAATAGGGGGCATCTCTCCCATCCTGACATATCGCCAAGGTTCGCAGGCCCTCCTCAACCGCGCCGTCGCAGGTGTCAAGCGCGGAGTGGGAACCGATCACCCCGACCTTAGCGTCGCTCAGATCATAATCGTCAAGAAGCTCGAAGATAGCGTCACGTTCAATCATGGACAAGCACTTGATAACTGGAACGGAGCGGAGCGTATAAGCTTGTCGAGCTTTTCCCGCCTTCGAGCTCGAAGATAGCGCCCATGGCCCTAGGCCAGCCCGAACACGACGATGAATCCCATGAGCGCTATGGCCCCGACCGAATCTATCGCCGATGAGGTCAGGGGGATGGAATGGTCGTCAGGGTCCAATCTCATCCTGTAGGTGAACACCGACACGTAATACGAGAGGAAGTTAAGCACCGTCACCGTGACCAGGCCGGCGGTGAGGGAAAGCAGAACGGTCTCCCACAGGGGAGGCGTGCCAAGCTTCAGGAGGAGCGCCACGGCATATGTGGATATCCCAACCAGGGTGAACACCCACAGAGAGAACAGGTAGATGATGGCAAAGTTCTCCCAGGCCACCTTGTTCGGCAGCTTCTTCGGCTCCAGGATACCCATGTGCAGGAGGGAGGAGAACCTTGAGGTAAGTATCCCGCCCAAGGCGTTGGCGTCCTCAAGGAACGGAGGGATGAGGACAAGGAGGGCCGGCAGGGCCACTAGGCTCTCCAGCTGCCGGTCCAAGGTCACACCCGCTGCGATGTCCAACAATATGCATATGACCAGCACGGGACTGCTATGGACGAAGATCCGTCGGGACTCGCCCGAGCCGTTCACCAGGGTCCGATAGGTCAGAACGACGGTTATGATGACGAACAGCGCAGCGAAGACCTCGATCAAGATGCCAGGAGAGCTCAGCACAATTATGGCTGCCAGGAACAGCATGGGAAGGGTTACGATGTCCCCTGCCGCGGTTATCAGCGGGGCGGAGATGTTATCGATGTCCCAGTTGCGCTTGAACCCAACATAGGCAACCAGAATATTGATGAATATCAGGACGACCCCGGCGAGCATACCTCCGAGAACAGAGATGAATATCAACATTTCCAATCGTATGTCATGGGCCCCCAGGGCGGTGGCCACAATGGTTGCCAAGATGCCCATGATCACCGACATGACCAGGGTCAGGAGTAGGGACGACTCCATGTTCGATCTAAGTATGGTGCCTTTCTGGACCGACATCTCGAATATGCCTATGTGCATTGCCGTTCCCAACCGGCTGCCCAGGGCTCCGAAGACGTTCCCCCTCATGCCGATGGCGGGAGTGATAAGGACCATCAGGCCCGGCAGCATCTCCAAGGCATGGGTCATGGAGCCTAGGGTGGCTCCGGCCAGAAGGTCGCCGAGCGAGGATACCATCAACGCGACCAGGCCAAGGGTGAAGACCGATCTGTTGTGAGAGAGGAAGTTCTTCGTTCCTTTTAACAATCAGTTCACCCCTTGAACGGAAACCTCTAATTCATATATCAACTTCCTCAGTCGGGAACTTGACCGCGGGAAGGCCCTTGTTCCCGACAATTGATATATATCCCAATCGGATTTAAGGATGGCACGGGCGCGAGCGGCCCCTGCCGGCCTGGTGGACACCTTTGATATCTGATCTGGATCGGATAATCACCTTACTTATGAGCTGCCGCCACAGTGCCCCGGGTCCGGGGAGGGTGCATTAGGCAATGGTGTACTACGGGGAAGAGGATGAGGAGGAGAAGGAGAATCTCACCGTCAGGGAGCTCCTGACAGAGATAAAGGACATCTCCGAGGTCATCGTGGACCTGGCATACGCCGCTCTATTATTCGATAGCCAGGAGATTGGAGCGGAGGTGCATCACCTCTGCTCGCGAATGGACACCCTGAACCACGAGATTAAGATCCGAATGATGATCGCATCGAGGACCGCTCAGGACGCCATCCAGCTCTCAGGGCTCTTGCAGGTGGCGGAAGGGGCGGCCGCGATATCCGCTGCCGCCGGCGATATAGTCGAGCTGCTAGAGCTGAACCCCAAAGGAAATCCCATCGTCAGCTTGGTCCTTAAGGAAGCTGAGGAGAAGATCCGCCTTCTGACACTGTCCGACCGGTCGGACATGAGGGGTAAGAGCCTAGAGGATCTGAGCGTTGAGACGGAAACGGGCATGAGGGTCATAGCCATAAAGAGAGGCATCCGCTGGATATATGATCCTGAGGAGACGGAGCGTCTCAAGGAATGCGACCTGCTGGTGGTCCGCGGTACCGAGGATGGCTATGAACGACTAAGGTGCTTCACCAGCGGCGTCAACAAGTGGCCAGTGTATCCAGAGGAGGAGTGATGATGGGGCTGGAGGAGATGCTTCTCGAGATCAAGGACACCTCAGAGCTCATGGTGGACCTTGCATATTCCTCGCTGCTCTACAACAATCGCGACATTGCTGAAGAAGTATACCAACTGGACGGTCGCATGAGGGAACTGGAGAACGAGATCCAGGAGATGGCGATCGAAAAGGCCACCGAGGACAAGGACATCAAGAAGGCCCTTCTGGTCATCCGCCTGGCGCAATCGGTCGGGGAAATATCGAAGGCCGCGCTCAAGATCGCCGATGTGGTCCGAAGGGACGTTCCGCCCCATCCGGTCATCCAGTTGGCGCTCCGCGAGACGGACGTGATCATCACTTCCGTCGTCGTGGGCGAAGGCTCCGACCTGGACGGGGCGACCTTGGGCAAGGTCCGCCTAGCCACCAATACCGGCATGTACGCCATCGCCGTCCGCCGAGGGAGAAGGTACATCTACGGTCCTAACAAGACGACCACCATAATGGGCGGCGATACTCTGTACGTCAGGGGACCGGAGGATGGGGAGCAGTACTTCAGGGACCTCGCGTCCGGGAAAGAGCATCTCGGTCCTGATGATCTCAAGGGCCCTTGACGTCAATTAGGGTCGGGACCATGCCTCTCATCGATCATGAGGTAAGGAAAGTAGCCCCGGGCAGATTCGAACTGCCGTCGCAAGATCCAGAGTCTCGCATGATTGACCGCTACACTACGGGGCTATGGCCGTGTGCCAGGAAAATGCTACTATGTTTTAAATGTATCGCTCGAGCTACGATGCAACGACCGCTCGAAGGCCGCCCTACGATCGAAAAGGCCTACAGAGATAACACGGGAGGATGAGCCTATGGGATCAGGAACAAGGACAAAGGTGCTTCTATGCCCCGCTGCCTCCGGCCCTCATCTCCAGCTCCTAAAGAGATACTTGGAGAAGAGAGGCGTCGAAGTACGGTGCATCTCATGGTTCGGACGCCAGACCCCGTGGAGCATCGCTCAGCTTTTCGTTCGCCGTCTGCAGGGATTCAAGGTCATGAACCTGAACTGGTTGCCTTTCAACAATAGGGCGGAAATGAGGCTGGCGCGCCTGTCGTGCCGTCTGCTGGGAATACGCATGGTATGGACGGTGCACAACCTATCCCCTCATTCAGTGCAGTTTGGAAGCAGGGGGGCCGACCAGATGGCAATGCGCTACGTTCAGGCCTGGGCAGACCGCGGGGTCGTTCATTCCGAAAGGACCAAGAACGATTTCCAGGCCTTGTTCGGCCAGGAACTACCTTTGGACGTGATACCTCTGGCCAATTATTTCGATGTTGTCGCCAAGGCCGACGCAGAGCTTTCCCGTAGAAAGCTCCTCCTTCCTCCGGACAAGACCATTGTCCTGATGATCGGGCCTAACCGCTGGAACAAAGGTATCCGTTCTTACCTCCGCGTGGTCTCGTCCCTTCCGGAAAGCTACCTTGGCGTATTGGCCGGAAGCTGCAGGGACCGCGAGATCGCCGATCTGATACGGCGGTACGAAGAAGAGCATCCCGGCCGTTTCCGCGCGGTCCTGGAGCGGCTCGACGAGAGCACGATCGCCGAGTACTATGCTGCCAGTGATATCGTTTTCATGCCGTTCGAGGACATAACCACTTCAGCAAGCATTATGGAGGCCATAAGTCAGGGGAAGGCGGTAGTGTCAACCGACCGGGGGAACATGTCCATGCTGATCAAGAATGGGGCCAACGGATACCTGGCCGGAAGCGAGGACGAGATGAGGGAGAGGCTGATGTCCATCGATCGCAACACCGCCAGGTCGATGGGCGAAAGGAGCCTTGAGGTGGCCGGGAGCTACACTTGGGAAGAGAGCGCTAGTCGTTACGAGTCCATCTTCAAAGAGCTACTGTAGGCAGCATGAGGATCTGAAAGGACCTTGAACCGAACCGTTATCGGCACCCGTACGTCGATCGAGGTAGGGTGGAGTTTGGACAGGGCCAGGCGGGCTCCCGGCCGCGCCCGTCTAGGACCTGGACTTCTTGATGGCCTTCAGGGTACGATCGAACACATCATCGATCTCCCCTTGACCGTCCACGTTGACCAAGATGCCCCTCTTCTTGTAGAAATCGGTCAAGGGTAGGGTGCGCTCCTTATACACCCTTAATCTCTCTCGCACCACGGCCTCGGTATCATCGGTCCGCTGGTAAAGCTCCCCGCCGCACTTGTCGCACACGCCCCCCTTCTTGGATGGCTTGGTGGCAAGATGATATACCTCATTGCACTGCTTGCAGCTGCGGCGCTTGGCGATCCGGTCCACTATGGCCTGCTCGTCTACGTCCAGGTTCACCGCCAGGTTGATGTCGGCGATGGCATCGAGCATCTCGGCCTGTTCCAGGTTGCGGGGAAACCCGTCCAGGAGGAAGCCCCCCTTCAACCCGGCCAGCTTCTCCTTGATCAGGCCGATGACCAGATCGTCCGGCACCAGCTTCCCGGCGTCCATAAATCCCTTCGCTTGCTTGCCCAGCTCCGTTCCGTTACGGACGGCCTCGCGCAACAGGTCCCCGGTGGATATCTTGGTGAAACCGAACTCAGCTACCAGCCTCTCGGTCTGCGTTCCCTTGCCCGATCCCGGAGGCCCCAAAAGCACGATCTTCAGGTCCATGCTCGGCCATGCCGCTCCCCATAAATCATCTTTGCGATTTTTCCGTCCCGGCAGCAATAGGATTATGTCCTAGCCTGGCAATCAAACCCGCATGCTAGGTGGGGAATTGGTGGGGCTGGTGCCCCTGCAGACGACAGACGAACTGGCGCTGTATAAGTGGCTGAACGACCCGCGGG
>JAKIXL010000029.1:9704-9964 GCA_022709105.1 Thermoplasmatota archaeon
CCCTTTCCGGACCCCGGCGCTCCGAGTAGAACGATCTTAGCGTTCATGGCTCAGGCGTTATAAGGTCTCTCCATTTAACGCTTCTCTGGGCTATGGTCCCGCCTTCGCCGGACAGACCTGCAGTCACGTGACTCTTCAGACCATAGCGTCTAGGGGCCAAGGACACACCTCTAAATAGGCCCAATAGGTCCCGTTGTCCAGAGAGACCGGTCATAATGCACCAATGGAACGAGGGGGCCGCGAGAGACATTGTTCCGCGA
>JAKIXL010000029.1:10073-12975 GCA_022709105.1 Thermoplasmatota archaeon
TGGGGTCGGGTCTCGAAAAAACGATTATTTAGGGACCATGTTCTTTTTAGGAAAGAGGACACACCATGCTAATGGGGAAGAGGATCGCCTTGCGCTCGATGGTGACAGAGGATGCCTGGTTGCTCTACCGGTGGTTCAATGATCAGAGGATCACTGCAGATCTTGGAGCGCGGGCACCGATCATCGGCGCCTCCATCGAGGAGATCGCCGCCAAGGTCCAAGAGGCGCTTTCCTCGGAGACGGAGCTGCACCTGATCATCGTCACCCTCGCGGAAGGTAAGAGCATAGGCGTGGTTAGCCTTTTCGAGATGGACATGCGGAACGGTACTGCCGAGCTTAGGGCGATCATAGGCGAACCCTCGCTATGGGACCAGGGGTATGGAAGGGAAGCGGTCGCCATCTTGCTCGATCACGGCTTCAATGTGCTCAATCTGCACCGGGTCCACCTGAAGGCCGCTGAGTACAATCACCGAGCGATAGCATGCTTCAGATCATGCGGTTTCGAGCGCGAAGGGACGTTGCGCGAAGACCATTACCATCAGGGAGGCCACAGGTCATCAGTGATCATGAGCGCCCTCAGGACGGAGAGGCCATAATGATCGAGGGCAGACTGATCAGACTGAGGCCAGTGGAGCGCGGGGACCTGCCTGCCTTCGTCCGTTGGATCAACGATCCCGAGGTCACCGAGTTCCTCAAACTGGAGCCTCCGATGTCCCTGGAGGATGAGGAGGCTTGGTTCGCGCACATGCTCAGGTCCAAGGACAAGGTGTTCTCCATTGACTCAAAGGATGGCCGGCTCATCGGCAACATCTGCACGGTCAATCTAGATTGGAGGAACCGGAGGACCGAGATAGGGATCATGATCGGAGAGAAGGACCTCTGGTCATGCGGGTACGGGAGGGATGCCATACTAACTCTGGTAGGATATCTCTTCGAGGAGCTGAACCTTAACCGCGTGGGGTTACTGACAGACTCCGCCAACACGCGTGCTCTTAGCTGCTACGAACGCTGCGGTTTCCACCGGGAGGGCATATATCGCGATTATAGATACAAAAGAGGGCGATATGTGGACTGCGTCCTGATGTCAATGCTCAGGAGAGAATGGGACGAGCGAAGGGCAAGGAGTGGTCCATGATGAGGTGGTGCATGCCATAATAATCTCCGTGCCCATTCCGGCCACGTGCGCAACGAAAAGACCGTTTCCTTGGTCAAATGCGAGGGCTATGGCGCGGCGGAGGTTATGGGCGCCGTTCAAGAAAGCATCAGGCTACTCGGCGGCATTGAACGATTCGTCGAGAGGGGCCAGAAAGTGCTTCTCAAGCCAAATCTTCTGCGGGCCGCCGCACCTGAGAAGTGCGTTACGCCCCACCCGCACGTCGTCCTCGCAGTGGGCAGGATGCTCTTGGACAGAGGGTGCGAGGTCGTCCTGGCAGATTCACCGGGAGCGGGGCAGCCGTACACCGAGGTCGGGCTTCAGAAAGTCTACGCGGCCACGGGAATGGATAGGGTCGCCAGCGAGCTGGGGATCGAGCTGAACTTCGACACCACTTATCGGGACGTGCCCAATCCAGGCGGCCGAATGATCAAGCGATTCTCGATGATCGGTCCGGCGCTGGACGCTGATGCACTAGTGTCGGTCAGCAAGGCAAAGACGCACGTCATGACCGCCATGACGGGGGCCACAAAGAACCTGTTTGGCCTTCTCCCGGGGTGGGAGAAACCATCCCTGCATTCGAGGATGGTGTCCACAAGGGATTTCGCCGCCATGCTGGTCGACCTAAGTGAGCTGGTGCGGCCTGAGCTTAGCATTATGGACGCGGTCGTAGGCATGGAAGGGGACGGGCCGAACAACGGATCGCCCCGGAAGATCGGAGCCATCATCGCATCGGCCGACGTCCATGCCCTTGACGTGGTCGAGGCCCGCCTCATGGGCTACGGACCTATGGACATCTGCACCATCCGCGAGGCAGTGGACCGCGGGCTCCTGGACCAGGGTTTTAAGGACGTGAGGACCGTAGGCGCGGAAGTGGAGAAGCTGATAGTGCCCGACTTCCGGAAGCCCTCTACCTATGTTCCGGGAAAGGACCATGAGCAGGGAAAGCTAGCTCGGGCCATCACGAGGCTGACCAGGGCCTACGCCCTTCGCCCGGAGGTGATGATCGGACGGTGCATTGGTTGCGGCCAGTGCGAGGAAGTGTGCCCCAGGAAGGCGGTCAGGGTGGACAAGGGCAAGGCCCGGTTCAACTATGGCGCCTGCATTAGGTGCTATTGTTGTCACGAGATGTGCCCCCATGATGCCATCGCCCTTAGGAAGAGCATGACGGGCAAGGTGCTTGCCAAGACGGTCGGAGGACGGGCCCGCTAGCAATGTCCTTAAAATGACAGATGTAAGCAGAGGTTGACCGGCCGAAAGCGTCTTCATTATTATCTGTCCCCGGCTCTATCCCCCTCGGAAGATAGAATGAAGTTCGAGGAGTTCAAGAAAGGTACCGAGATAAGGGCATCGGTCCGCAGGAAGGAATACGCCATTGCCAGGGTGGCCGAGGTACCGAGGTCCAACGATAGGATCTTTGCGGTCGTGACCGATGGCGCGGAGATCACGGCGATCGCCGAGCTGGACCATGGTCTTGAGGTCTTGGAGGAGGAAAGGCCGTTCCGGATCATCTCGTTCGACACCAAGCTGCCGTTCGACCTCATTGGGTTCCTAGCCTATATAACGAAACTGCTGGCGGACCAGAACATCAGCCTGTTCGCCATCTCTTCCTTCTCCACCGACCACATCCTTATGAAGGAGGTCTATCTGGAAAAGGCGATGGAGATCCTCAAGGATGCCGGGGTGAAGATCGACCTAAAATAGCCCCTAATAAAGGTGGCCCAAGCTGAGGAGAGGCGATGGGCCCCG
>JAKIXL010000002.1:0-3292 GCA_022709105.1 Thermoplasmatota archaeon
GCGATTAGAGCATCTTGTCCATGAAATACGCATCCCGGCCGGGATGCGTATTTCATGGACAAGATGCTCTAATCGCAACCGGCGAGCTTCAAGCGTCCTACCAGTCCAGCGCGCTCGAGGAAAATCAATATATAGACATCGTAGTATTCGCCGTGCTGTCATCCCTTGTGGATGTTGGCCGGGTGAAGGAAGATGGAAGAGACCCTATGTAATGTTGAATTCATCAAGGACAACAACGACTATATCGCAAGAGTTCAGAGCGAGATAGGCGGGGTGAGAGAGTACCGCAGCTCCTCCCTGGAAGAGGTGCTTGAGCAGGTCATCATCGATCTCCAAGAAGAGTTCGAGACCGCTGGATAAGGCCGTTTCGGCCCCTTGTGAATAGAGCCGTTGCTATTCATAGGGCATATCTTCCTATACATCCTATAGTGTCAGGAGGTCATCCTATGCATAACCGGGAAAAGTCCGAATATGATTCGGTGATATCGAACTACTTTGGGGACGAGCAGGTCACCGCGCTGATCAACCTCAAAGTGGAGACCAAGGACGCCGACATCATCGCTGAGGCCATTGCGGAACAGGACGCGGTCGATGACGTGTACCTGGTGACGGGAGACACAGATATCGTGGCGGCCGTCAAGTTCGATACCTATGGTCAGCTGAAGCGTTTCCTAATGGACACCGTGACCAGCATTCCAGGGGTGAAGGAGAGCAAGACCTTCATGGTGGTAACCACCTTCAAGAAGGGTGGCGAGCTCAGGTACGAGCGGACCGAAGGTCCGGAAAGCAAGTGATGAGGAGCAATCCTCCCCGCTCGACGGGGGTGAGACCAATGGTAGACAACGTGAAACTCAAGCAGATAATGGACGTGTTGGACCAGTTGGCAGAGGACACCTCGGTGCCTCGCAACATACGACGCGGCGCTACCGACGCCAAGGGGCGGCTGCAGCAGACCAACGAGGCCATGGACGTCAGGGCGGCCAGTGCCGTTCACATATTGGACGAGCTGGCCAACGACCCCAACATTCCCCTCCACGGAAGGACGCTGATCTGGAACATCATCAGCCAGCTAGAGACGGTCAAGTGAGCCGCCTCAAAACCTTTTAATCAATCGTTCACAATCAGCCTCGACAGGCGGGCGTAGTCTAGTGGTTAGGACTTAAGCTTCCCAAGCTTGAAGCCCGGGTTCGAATCCCGGCGCCCGCACACCTTATTAACATTCTCTGACTCTGCTGCAAAGCTCATCCAGTATGTTCGAGCGGATATTTTTATCCGCAATGGTAGCGAGGCGACCATGATGGCGACCAGATATGCCTGGATACGAGACTGCCATGGACCTTGGCCTATCGATCCGGACAATGAAATAGACCGACCGAGTGAACATGATATCTAATTGTTGAACTATCTGGCCAACCTACATTTCCCTTGGAACGCAAATTTTGCAACGGTGCCCGAAACTATCCCTCCTCGTTCATAATTTAAGGATAACTGAGAAAAAACCCTACAGCCTTTCAGGGCCGTGGACCGAAGTGCCAGGACCCTATCGCTCGTCGTGATACTCTCGATCGTTCTGCCTCTCATCTTCGTCGCTTCCATGTCGGCCAGCGGAGCGGGGTCGGCGGACCTTGCAACGCAAGGGCTGATCCTCGCGATGACACTGCCCCTTCTGTCCCTATCGGTCTACATGTGGATCACCGGAAAGGGCGCCATGCTGATCGCCGGGCACAATACCTCACCCCGGGCCGTCAGGGACCTGTACGACTCCAGGGCCATGGCGAAGTTCGTCGGAAAGCTGGTAACGGCGTTCCTCATCCTCCTGCTGATAGGCCTGGAGTCCCTGATCCTTGGCCTGGGGTCCCTGTTCGCGCTCCTTCTCGCCGCTGCCATTGTCCTCATGGTCGCCAGCATCGTGTACATGAACACCGGCCGCAGGTTCCTCAAGGAGGGCGCGGACCCCTCCAAGGTCGTGATGACGCCCGCGGACAAGAAGCGCAAGAGGATGGTCACGCTCGCTGCCCTGGGCGTTACCGGGGCCGTCCTGGCGATCGCGTTCTTCCTCAGCACCACGGGGAGCGTGAGCTTTTCGCTGGAGGACGATGCCTTTGTGGTCACCGCCCCATTCGTCGACGAGCGCATCCTCTTTGTTAACATCTCCGAGGTGGAGCTCCGGGAAAGCTTCGACAACGGCCGCCGGGTCAACGGGTTCGGAGGGACGGAGATAAGCAGCGGCAACTTCCAAAACGACGAGCTCGGACGCTACACCCTGGCGAGGTACAATGAAGTCGCGAGCTGCATCGTCGTGCGTTATGACGGAGAGGTGCTGGTCTTCAACCTGGCCACGGCCGAGGACACGGCCAGCGCCTATGAGCAGCTTGTGTCCAGAGCATGAAGGGCGCAGCAACCAGGACCGCCTCTTCAGCGCCTACTTGTCCCGGCCCGCCGCTATTCTGCACGTCGGCGAGTCCTCCGCGGCCCCAGCCGGCAGCGACTCCGCCTCGATGTACACCCTGTTCGTCTCGGAGTAAGCGCTCTTGAGGTCCGCCTCGATGCGGCGAATGGCCTGGTGCATCTGCTCGGCCGTTGTCCCGGCGGTGAAGCACACGCCCATGTTCACCAGCAGGTCGTGGGGGCCCATGTACATGGTGAGTATGTCCCCGGCCCGCTCCACCGCGGGGTCCGCCTCCACCCTGCGGCGGATGTCCGCTAGCTCCTCGCGGCTGACGCCCTCGCCCACCAGCAGCCCCATGGTCCTCCTGATCAGGAACGCCGCCACGCTCATCAGCAGTAGGCCGATGGCGATGGACGCTATGCCGTCGAGGTGTGGGTTGTTGAGCAGATGCCCCAGGAATATGCCAAGGAAGGCGAAGACCAGGCCGAGCAGGGCGGCACCGTCCTCCAGCACCACGGCGTACAGGCTGGGGTCCTTGGAGCCTTTCATGAACTGCACCGGGCTTGAACCGCCCCGGGCGGCACGGAACTGCCTGACCGCTACGGTAAAGGACGAGCCCTCGATCAGCATCGCCAGCGCGAGGACGATATACGCTGCCGTGGGGTCTCCCATCGCCACATTCGGTGCGACGTGCCTTATGTGGGCTATGCCCTCGTAGACGGACATGCCGCCGCCAATACCGAAGATGGATATCGCGACGATGTTGGTGTAGAAGTACAACGACTTGCCGTGGCCGAAGGGATGAGCCTCGTCAGCGGGCTGGGCGGCCTTCTTCAATCCGACCAGGAGCAGGAGGCCGTTGCCGGTGTCCACGAGCGAGTGTATGCCCTCCGAGACCATGGC
>JAKIXL010000002.1:3391-14895 GCA_022709105.1 Thermoplasmatota archaeon
CCGCCGCCACAACCGCTATCTTGGACTCGCCCTGGGCTGACAGATCGCTTTCCTGCTCCATAGGAGCGAGGATGCAGATGCCTGGATGGTATTTCAACATTGAGCTGTCCGCGCCCGCACCCTTTCCGTCCAGGGGAGCGCTCGCGCCGGTCGCCTCCTCGCTGACCGGACGAGCGTCCGGAGGGTCCGTCCGTTCCGTCTCCGAAGTAACGGGCTGATGATTAAATAGCTGACATTAAAATCCCCCACGGGGAAGCCAGATGCTCTGCACGAACTGCAACGCCCTGATCAGCGAAGGATCTTCCTTCTGCCCCCGATGCGGGAAGCCTGTGGTCACAGGCAACGGCGGGCAGCAGAAGGAGACGCCGACAGAACCGACCTCCATGGACCTGCCGCCGCGCCTCAATCAAGGAGTCCGGCCTGTTCAACAAGTCGTACTCGGCGATCGAGACCATCGCCCTGGAGGACCTCACCGGGGTGACCACGAAGAGGGGATTGTTCTCTTCGGCGCTGATCATCAGCCACGAGCGCGGTGAGACCAAGATCGTGAACCTTTACAGCGTCGATCCCGCCGGAGATCCCCACGGCAAGGCAGTGGCCCCCGAGCTGGTGCAACACCTGCTGAACAATGCCGCCCGCGGCAGGCTCGAGGATCTAGAGCGGGAGAAGCAGATGAGCCGGGTCCAGTACGTTCTCGACTTCTCCTTCCTGAGGTCGGAGATGGAGAAGGGCGGAATAGTGGTGCAGACCATCAAGTGCCCGGCGTGCGGAGCGGGGATGGCGCTCCCGCCCTCTGGCAATAATGCCAGGTGCCCCTACTGCGGGAGCATGGTCCAAGCCCAGGACATATTCGAGAAGATGAAAGGGCTGATAGGAGCGCTCTGAACCCGCTCCTGACGCGGCCTCGACCGCCCGACGTCTGAAGCGTAGCCTGCAATCGCCCGATGATCATTTCCAGGCATGGCCAGCGGTCCGCTGTTATCAGGAACCGCCTCCGGACCGTCCTGTATTTTATATCCAATCATCAATTTTATAGCCCGAACCTACCTGGAGGCACCTGATTGGCCAAGAGCAAGATGGATCTGGAGACGTTGCTGGGCTACTCCTTCAACGAGCCTGAGCTGATGGAGCGGGCCGTGGCTCGCGAGGGAACTGGTAAACGCGCCAAGGCGTCGGGCGCGAAGGACCCTGGCCTCAGAGTGCTCGGCGAGGCAGCTATCTGCTTCGCGGTGGTGAACCACTTCTACTCCCAGGGCATGAGCCCGAGCCAGATCGATGAAGAACGTGCGGCCAGGGTATGCCGGGAGAACTACGCCCGCGTTGCCGAGGAGATCGGTCTGGGGGATTGCCTCATACCCTCCGGCCCGCCGCGGGGAAGCTCTCTGGGAGAGAGGTTCGAACAGGTTATGGGCGCGGTGTACCTGGACGATGTCAACGCCGGCGGCACGGGGATCGGCGCCTGCTGGGAGGTCCTCCGGAAGATCAATTTGATCTGAGCGGGCACGCCGCCACAGCACCTCCCCCGCAGGGCGGCGGCCATCCGGGTCTGGCCAGCTTCAAGTACCGGCGGCCCCCAGGCGTCATGCCGGTCATAACATGGTCGACATCGGCGAGCTGATCGATCTGGTCGATAATGAGACGCTCCTCACCCTAGGTCAGAAAGCGCCCCCCTAGGCGGCCCGCCTGCCCTGGCGCGAAAAGGTCATTTGGCCCCTCCTTTCAAACCACCGTCGAGGCGAGCGATGAGCCACACGGTCATACATTTCGAGATACCGGCGGACGACCCGAAGAGGATGAGGACGTTCTACGAGAGCTTGTTCGGCTGGAGGTTCTTCGATATCCCGGAGATGGGGTACACCACCATCCACACGGTCGATACCGACGATGATGGCATGCTGCGGGAGCCGGGGATTAACGGCGGCATGTACAAGAGGACCGAGAGCGCCCAGGTGCCGCTGAACTACATCAGCGTGGAGGATGTGGACGATCTCATCGCCCGCGCGGTGAGCGGCGGCGGGAAGGTGCGCGCACCGAAGATGCGCGTTCCCAATGTGGGGGACATCGCGGTGATCGAGGACCCTGAGGGGAGCCCCCTGGGCATCATCCGTCCGGAGATGTAGGCGCGCAGAGGCTTGCCGCCTCGGCCGCGCCGGCCGATGGATGAAAAGGCACATTACCCCTATGCTCCCAGTCATGGGGCATGAGCAGCTGGCACTCCCTCGACCTCAACGAGGTGCTGGACTCGCTGGACACGTCCGACTCGGGCCTCACCGCGGAGGAGGCCGAAGCGCGGCTGCAGAGGTACGGCCAGAACGAGCTGGTCGGGAGGAAGGGGCCGTCCCCCCTGACGATACTCGCCCGGCAGTTCACCGACCCCCTGGTCGTCATCCTGCTCATCGCGGCCGCGGTGTCCTTCCTGATCTGGCTGGTCGACCGCCGCCCGGACGAGCTCATCGACGCGGCGCTGATCGTGGCCATCGTGGTCATGAACGCCCTCCTGGGGTTCTACCAGGAGTACAAGGCCGAGCGCACCCTGGAGGCGCTGAGAGAGCTGGCCTCCCCCCGGGCCACCGTGGTCCGCGACGGTTCCGAGAGGGAAGTGCCCTCCAAGACCCTGGTCCCCGGGGACGTCATCGTCCTGGCGACCGGCGATAAGGTCTCGGCGGACGCCAGGCTGCTGGAGGCGGTGAACCTCGACGCGGCGGAGGCGTCCCTGACCGGCGAGTCCGCCCCGGTGAGCAAGGACGCCGGGAGCGTGGTGCCGGAGGACTCGCCCCTGGGTGACCGTACGGACATGGTGTTCTCCGGCACGTCGATCGGCCAGGGGCGGGGGAGGGCGGTGGTGGTGGCCACCGGGATGGACACCGAGCTGGGCAAGATCGCCGGCCTGGTGGGGGAGGAGAGCATCGAAACGCCCCTGCAGAGAAAGCTGGCCCGCCTCGGCCGCCAGCTGGGCGTCGCCGTCCTGGTGATCGTGATCATGACCTTCCTTGTCGGCCTGTCGCGGTCGGCCGATGTCCTGGAACTGTTCCTGTCCGCGGTGTCCCTGGCGGTGGCGGCGATACCGGAGAGCCTTCCCGCGGTGGTGACCGTCAGCCTCGCCCTAGGCCTTGCCCGCATGGCGAAGCGGAACGCCGTGGTGCGCTCCCTGCCCTCGGTGGAGAGCCTGGGGAGCGCCACGGTGATCTGCACCGACAAGACCGGGACGCTGACAACCGGGGAGATGAGCGTCACCGATATCGCCCTCGTGGACCGCGGCATCGAGGTGACCGGGCAGGGCTACGAGCCGAGGGGCGAGCTGAGAGGAGAGAGCGAAAGATCAGGGGATGACGACGAGCTTACCTGGCTGGTGAGAGCGGGGGCGCTGTGCAACGATGCCCGGCTGGAGCATGACGGCCCCTGGACGGTCGCCGGCGATGCCACCGAGGGCACCCTCCTGGTCCTCGCCCTCAAGGCCGGGATGGACATCGAGGCGCTGCGCGCCGAGTTCCCCCGGGTGGACGAGATCCCCTTCGACTCCAAGAGCAAGCGGATGACCACGGCGCACGTGCGCGAAGGGGAGCGCTACCTGTTCACCAAGGGAGCGGCGGAGTCTGTGCTCCCGCTCTGCGGCACCGCCATGGTGGACGGCCGGACCGTGCCTCTGGACGACGGCATGCGCGGAACCATGATCGCAAAGGAGCGGCAGATGGCCGACCGCGCTCTGCGAGTGCTCGCTCTGTCGATGACCGCCGGGGCCGATGACGGCGTCGTGACGGAGGGGACGACCTTCCTCGGCCTGGTGGGCATGATCGACACCCCCCGCCCCGACGCCATCGACGCCATCGGAGAGTGCCGCTCCGCGGGCATCAGGGTCATCATGATCACCGGGGACCACGGGCGCACCGCGGAGGCCATCGCCAGGCAGATGGGGATCGGCGACGGCATCACCCCGGCGATCACCGGAAGGGAGCTGAGCGGCATGCCGGCCGAGGAGCTGGCCTCCCGGGTCCGCAAGGCCAGCGTGTTCGCCCGGGTCTCTCCGGAGCACAAGGTGAACATCGTGAGGGCGCTGCAGGCGAACGGCGAGGTGGTGGCCATGACCGGCGACGGGGTGAACGACGCACCGGCGCTGAAGCGCGCGGACATAGGGGTGGCCATGGGCATCACCGGGACCGACGTTGCCAAGGAGGCGGCGGACATCGTGCTGATGGACGATGACTTCGCCTCCATCGCCGGGGCGGTGGAGGAGGGGAGGGGCATCTACGACAACATCCGCAGGTTCGTCGCCTTCCTGCTGTCCTGCAACGGCGGCGAGATCGCGCTCATCTTCGCGGCCACGCTGCTGTACGCCCAGCCGGAGCTCCTGCCCTTCCTGCTGCCCATACAGATATTGTGGATCAACCTCCTGACCGATGGCTTCCCGGCGCTGGCCTTGGGCCTTGAGAGGGCTGATCCCGAGATCATGAAGCGATGTCCCCGGGACCCCCAAGAAGGGCCGGTGAACCGCATCATGGCCTACCGCATGGCGGTCCTGGGCGCGGTCATGGCCTTGGCCGGCCTGGTAGCGTTCCACATCAGCTTCACCGCTGACGGGGACGCCGGCCGGGCGCGGACGGTGGTGTTCTGCACCCTCGTGCTCACCCAGCTGTTCGCTGCCTTCTCCTTCCGCTCCGACCGTTCGGTCCTGGAGACCGGGCTGTGGGGCAATCCCCATCTTGTCTACGCGGTCCTCTTCTCCCTCGCGCTCCAACTGGCGGTGGTGTACCTGCCTCCCCTCAGCACGGCCTTCCGCTCCGCTCCCCTCGCCGGAGAGTGGCTGTACATCGTTCCCCTTTCCCTGCTCGGCCTGGTGGTCAACGAGGCAATCAAAAAGGTCATCATCAGGTATCGAGCTAAGAGGGACATCTGCGAGCTGAGGGACGATGGAAATTGACGGTTCGTACGGAGAGGGCGGGGGGCAGATACTGCGCTGCTCGGTGGCGCTGTCGGCGCTGACCGGCAGGGAGGTCACGATCAACAACATCAGGGCCAAGAGAGGGAAGCCGGGCCTGGCGGCTCAGCACCTCGCCGCGGTGATGGGCGTGGCCGCACTGTGCGACGGGGACGTGGAGAACGCGTTCGTGGGCTCGACCTCGATCACCTTCCGACCCGGCAAGGTCCTGGGAGGAAGCCACGAGCTGGACGTGGGCACCGCGGGGAGCGTCACGCTGGTGCTGCAGTCCTGCCTGCTGGCCTCGCTGCGCGCGCCGGCGGCCACGGAGATCGAGGTGCGGGGCGGGACCAACGTGCAGATGTCGCCGCCGGCGGACTACTACCTCAACGTCCTCATTCCCCTGCTAGGCAGAATGGGCTACGATGTCCAGATGGACCTCCTCTCCCGTGGGTTCTATCCCCAAGGAGGGGGCGCGGTGCGTGCGTCCATCGCCCCTTGCCTCGGCCTCATGGCGCTGGACCTGGGAGAGCGGGGCAGGCTGGTGGAGGTGGGAGGGGAGTGCTTCACCCAGAACCTGCCGGAGCATGTCGCCCACCGCATGGAGGACGCTGTCCGGCAATCGCTCGTGGACCATGAGCTCAGGCTCCGGACGCGCCGTACCACCGGCCATTCCACCGGGGCCGGGACGGCGCTGTACGCGAGGTACCAGAACACCGTGCTTGGCGCCGACGGGCTCGGGAAGAAGGGGGTGCCGGCGGAGCGGGTGGGGGAGGAGGCGGCGGCCAGGCTCCGGCAGGAGATGGACGGCCCGGGCACTCTGGACGTGCACGCCGCCGATCAGCTCCTTCCGTACATGGCCTTGGCCGGCGGCCCCTCGGCGTTCAGGGTGCGGGAGGTCACCGAGCACCTCACGACCCAGATGTGGCTGCTCCGGCAGTTCCTGGACGTCGAGTTCGTGATGGAGCGGGACAGGAGGGGAGCGAGGGTCGAAGTGATGCCTACCCGTACATCCCGGGAGGGGCGACCCGCCTGAGCTCGGTCTCCTTGCCCGCCTTCTCGTACATGTCCTTGAGGCTGTCCTCTATGGCCTCCGCCTCCTTCACCAGCGGCCCGATGTCCAGCAGGTCCTTGAGCACAAGGCGGTTGATCGCCTTGGTCACCGCCGCTGCCGCCCGGGCGTCGGGGAACTCGGTGCTCGCCTCCGAGAGAATGGTTATCACGTCGAAGATGCGGTTCACCCCCTCGTTCAGCAGTACGCCGGAGAGCCCGACGATCACCCCTCCCTCGAATATGTCGACCCCGTTGTCCTTCAGCAGCCCTCTTGCCTCGGGGGTGGAGCCGACCCCCAGCACAAGGCCGCTGCCGTCGGCGTTCGGCGGCCGCCCGCTCTGCTTGGTGCTTATCCCCTCCGGGGAGATGATCATCCGGCACTTGTGGTCCTCCGCCCAGTCCATTATCGTCCTTCCCAGGTCCTTGATGATGTGCGGAGGGGGCTGAAACTCCGAGACGAACACCACCAGACGGTCGCCGTCGTCACCGATCTCCCCGGCGTAGATGCGCACCGGGCTGTTGGGCACCCCGTTCCTTATCATGGACACCGCGGGGAAGGTGTCCGAGTCCACCACCGCGATCTGCCTCAGGCCAAGGGAGCCGACGATGTAGTTGGCGACTATGGAACCGACCAGGCCGATGGAGGGGAACCCGTCGAGCACATAGGCGCCGCGGAGGTTCATCTCCTCTATCTCGATGATCTTGATGTAGCTCATGCTGTTCCGATTCCAACCACGACGTAATAAAAAGTTGTCCGGCACGGCCCCTCGTCCAGCGCCTGGGGAAAGATTATACTTCGGGGCACCGTATTCAGAGCCGTGAGACCGACCGTCACCGTGAACTGCGCCATGACCGCCGACGGCAAGATCGCCGGACGCTCCAGGAGGCAGCTCAGGATATCGTCGCCCGAGGACCTGGCAAGGGTGAAGGAGCTGCGGGCGGCCTCCGGCGCCATCCTGGTCGGCGTGGGCACGGTGATCGCGGACGATCCGCACCTGACGGTGAAAGATCTTCCGCCGGAGCGCAACCCCCTGAGGGTGGTCCTCGACCCTCGCGGCCGCACGCCGGACGGCGCGCGGGTCCTGGACGGCCGGGCCCGGACGCTCATCGTGACCTCGGAGGATTGCGAGCGGAACTGGGAGGGAGCGGAGACGCTGAGGGCCGGGAAGGGGAGGATCGACCTGGAGCTGATGCTGTCCCGCCTGCACGAGCGCGGAGTTCGTGACCTCATGGTCGAGGGGGGCGGCGAGACCATCTTCTCGTTCTTCGAGAGCGGCCTCGTCGACCGCTACATGGTCTTCGTCGGCAGCATGATCGTCGGCGGCCGTGGCTCACCTACCCCCGCCGACGGCGACGGACTGCCCGAGGACCGCCCGGTGCGCCTACGCCTTGCCGGCTGCCGGCGCCTGGGCGACGGCGTGCTGCTCACGTATGAGGTCGGACATGGAGCGCCCTAGGTTCCTGGCCGACGAGATGCTGGGCACCCTGGCCAGGTGGCTGAGGATGATGGGCTACGACACCGAGTACGCGCGGGACCTTCTTGACAACGAGGTGCTCGAGCTGGCCAGGGCCGGGGGGCGCATCGTTCTGACCAGGGACCGGCAGCTCGCGGGGCGCGCCGGGAACGGAGGTCTGTTCATCACCAGCGACGTGCTGGACGAGCAGTTGGAACAGGTGGTCTCGTTCTTCGGCCTGAGCGGCGGCGCACCGCTCACCAGGTGCACGGTGTGCAACGCGGAGCTCGAGCGGGCCGGTCGGGAGGCCATGGCCGGCAGGGTGCCGGACCGGGTGCTGTCGGCGCACCACGAGTTCTTCGTCTGCCCGAGGTGCGGACAAGTGTATTGGAAGGGCACCCACTGGACCAGCATAGTCCAGAGGATGGACAGGCTTCGTTCTCAGAGCCGATAGTAGTCCTCACTGACGATCTTGCCGGAGCTGGCATTGACGATGATTATGCCATGGACCCCTTCCACACACCATATCGGTATGTAATATATCCCGCGGTCCTCCAGGTGTATCTCCGCCTCGCGCGGGGTGACCCTCCGCTTCTCGGTGATGGTGACATGGTTCTCCTCGCGGATGCTCTCTTTGTCGTACGAGTTCACTCGCACAAGCTCGCGCTTCGCGATCCGCCTGGCGTCCTCGGTGGTTATGGCCGGCTCGAGGGTGCGATGGCTTATCTCCAGGGCGTAAACGACCTCGGTGCGGTCGTTCCACGATTCTACCTTGTGGGTTAGGGCGTTCACCGAGAGCGTTCCCCGCTCCACGCCCACCTTCTCCTCGCCCATGTAGAGCGGGCAGATGTAGCCGTAAACGTAATGGGGAACGAGCTCGAGGCGATATCGGAACCCGGATACGGTCTTGCGCGACAGCTCCCGGATGTCCTCGACCCCGAGCACTGGACGCACGATGCGCTCTCCCACCGAGGCGTCCTTGACGTCCTCGAGCAGCTCGGGCGAGACCAGACGGGGATAGTCCTCGGCCATCAGCTCGTCCACCAGTCCGTGGTCCCGCTCGCCGACGACGCGCTCGATCCGCGTCCTCCCGATCTCGTGCTCCAACGCGCCCCGGTCCCATACCGTCACCGAGCGGTCCAGGCCGTCCAGGAAGGCCGGGGGGATCGCCTCCAGGGTGGCGATCACTTTCTTGCCCCTGTGCCCCCTGCATTTTGCTATGAACGCATCGGCAGCAGCGCGGTCGACCGTGCCCATGAGGAATAAGAGAACTTCCTGGCCGTTCTTGCGGGCGACCATGTGACCATCCCGCTCGATCACCTCGAAGTCACGAGCCTGCAAGATCTCCGCGACCACCTTGGCCAAGGATGTCAAGAACGCACCCTGGCCCCCATAATGGTGGGGTCATAAATACGTTTCCAGGAGCCTCAGGAACAGGGCACGCAATGGCCGGTTCCCAGTCCCTGGCCTGGGCATCGTGCCCTTTATCTATTCGAACGACCTAGCGCTGAGGGAGAGGTTTTTCGGTGGACCGCAAGATGCTGGCCGCTGCCCTGATAGTGGTCTTGCTAATAGCCTCCGGTCTCGCCGCCGCGCTGCTGCTAACGCCAGGCCGGGGAAGCACGCCTCCGCTGGAGGAGCGGCGTTCCGTGCGAGCATGGGTCGACCTTTCCTCCGTCGCGGCCGGACCGGTTCGGGACGAGGACCGTTGGGGGAGCGTGGAGACCTTCGCCGGTTCGAGGTCCGGGACGTTGAGCTATTATCGTCAAGTGTCCCTCCGCCAGACCGCGGCGACCGAGTGCGTCTTACTGGGAGGCGAGGTTTGGTGCATGATGCGCTCCAACACGACCGATGAGGTCCTGATGCGATACACGCCGACCGTCCGGGGCCCGGGGTGGAACATCTCCTTCGAGTGCTATGCTCCTCAGGCGGGCGACGCCCTTGATCCTGCCAGAGGAGAGAAGCAGATCGGCCTGACCGGCGCCTTGATCGACCGCCGGGGCATCGCGCTCGCCGCTGTGGACCTGTCCTACGGTACGCCGGACGAGAACTACGTAAGGCTTCGGGACGCTGGAGCCGGGAACGCCACCTATTTCAGCGAGTCCATGCTCCCCTCGGCCACGTACCGGAACGAGAGGGAGGGCTTCGCCTCGGAGCGTTACCTGGTCTCGTTCCAGAGCATGGGCGATGGTCTCTGCACGATCACGGTGCTGCACACCTCCGGAACGATGGTCGGTAGGGGCGCCGTGACCATCCCTCCAGCGTGGGAGGGGCCGGCGCAGCTGGTGCTGAGCACCACCTCCAAGGTGCTGGTGGTCCAGAGCACCGACCCGGCGGTACCGTGGATGACGGACACTCACAGCGGTGCGTGGATCGTTGACAATCTGGCATGCCGCGGCGCCACCGCCCCCTATCCCCTTGCGGGCCCGCTCTACGGTTATGCCTCCGATGCTTCCTCCGTACCATCTGGAAGCTTCCCGGCTGGCGCCCCGCGCGGGGACGCGGAGGTTACCATCGATGGTGTCAAGGCGGCGTTCAACGCCGCCACCGGAAGGTACGAGGCGGATGTGGCCGCCCGCACCATATGGGGTATGGGCGTGAACTACACCATATTGCTGGACGGCGTCACAGTGAACGACTCGATGGAGCTGACCACGACCCTCACGGCCCCCCACGCGACCGTCAGCGAATGGTGGAACGGTTGGGACTGGGTCAGCGTGTTCGGGCTGGACGACTGCGGGGGCCCGGACAGCGCCCTTAGCTCTTACCGGGACTACCACCACCCCCTTACTGCCTACGTGATGTACGTAGGAGGGTCGTCCTCCCAGACCCTGGCATATCCATACTTGGAGATAGGGCTGCACGCCCCGCACGATTGGCAGGGAGGAGCGATAAAGTTCTGGCGCGACGCTGCCAGGCAAGCCGACGACGGTGTGGGCATGCTGAGGGAAAACTACACCTTCGCCAGTCGATGGGACGCGCCCGCCAACGGGGGGAGGGGAGATACATACATCTCAATGGCCAATCCCGGGAACAAGGCCACCTACCAGCAACTGTACGCGCTGTACGCGGCCGGCATTCGCATCGACGGACGCTCCTCGGACAAGGAGGCGGGGTCCCCGGGGAACCATACCCAACTGGGCTCGTGGTACGACGCCGGAGGGTATCAAGGCACCGGTGCCGGGTGGACGGCCTACCGGCCGATGGATCTCATGGACGCGGCCCGCCTGCTCAGCTGGGACCATGAACGGCCGTGGAACGAATCTTTCGGCCTCGTTAACAGCGTCGCGGAGAACCATGGCGTGCTGCGGGTCTATGGGCACCCCAACCGGGCCATCTCCATGCCCGAGCTGCTCTACTGGATCGACGACCCTAAGACCAACTACTCGCTGGAGAACTGGAAGGCGACCGACGGGGAGGTCGCCAGCTACATCTACGGGCGATGGTCCACGAGCCTGAGCTACGACACCGGACGCTCGGACGCGTCTACCTGGACGTACAACGTCGGCCGGGGCAGCGCCGCCGATGCGGGAGTGTGGAACGTGCCGGTCACCATAGCCATCGATATCCATGGCAGGACGGTAAGGGACATCACGGTCAAGGACGGGGGAAGGACGATGAGGATGAGCAGCGGCTCTCTGACCGATCTGCACGGCGCCAGGATCATGGATTCTGGGTACGACCTCAGGAATGGGATGCTATACGTGTCCGGCATGTGGGCCAACGGCTCTAGCATCTCGGTGACCTTCGCCGACCCTGCCCCTTCGGCCCTTGAAGTGGCATGCTCGGCGCCCCTGATCATGCGGGCTGATCGACCAGCAGGAACATATCGCGGCGGAGACATGATGGCGGTATGGACCCCTGCCGCTCAGTGAGGCTGTCCGGCGCGATCGTGATCGTGATAGGCGCCGCCCTCATGGCATATGCAGCACTGGAGGGAGAGCTGTCCTTCGCCCTGGTGCTGATAGTGCCAGTTATCTACGGCTCCGGGCCGCTGGCCGCTCTGGCCGCCCTCATGGTCTTCGCCGGCGCGGCGCTCGTTTTCCTGTCGTTCCTCCTGGCCGCGGTTCGTGCAGGCGCCGAAC
>JAKIXL010000002.1:14924-33681 GCA_022709105.1 Thermoplasmatota archaeon
GGCGCGGTGGTCCTGATCGGACCGGTGCCCATAATCATCGGGTCGGGCGGAGCGTTGAGGAGCAAATGGGCGCTCGTCCTGCTGGCCATCCTCTCCTTTCTCTTTTTTGCGCTGTTCCTTCTCATCTATCTTCGGTGAGCCGCCGGGCGCACGCCTCGGTGCTCTCGCCTTTGCGGCGGGAGCCCCTGACCTCCGAGGTTATGAGGACGTAGCGCTCGAAATCAAGGCCCCGGTTGCGCAGCACCCGCCCTAGAGCGTGCTCCACCTCCTCCTTGCGCAGCTTGACGTCAAGCGCTTCCTTCAGCAGCTTCAGGTCCTCGGCGCTCAGCGGTGCCATTCCTCGACCACCTTCAGGAAGTTCTTGAAGATCTCATAGCCGTGCTCGGTGTTCTCCACCTCGGGATGGAACTGCAGGCCGTAGAACGGTCGGTCCTTGACCTTGATGGCCTCCACCGGGCAATCGATGGTGTGGGCGAGCACCTCGAAGCTTTCCGGCACCCGCTTCACCTCGTCATTGTGGCTCTGCCATACCACGAACTCCTTCGGCAGCCCGAGGAAGATGTCGTCCTCTTGGTCGACCGTCAGCGTGGCCTTCCCGAACTCCGGCCTTCCCGCGGGAGCGGTGGCGCCGCCAAAGTGGTTGGTCATGAAGTGGAGGCCAGCGCATATGCCGAGTATCGGAAAATCGGCGCGGTCAAGGTACTCGCCGTTGCGGCCCATCTTCTCGTTCTCGTCGGCGACGTGCGGAGACCCGCCGGAGAGCACCAGGGCGTCGACGTCCAACCGTTCCAAGGGCGTGGTGTTCGGCACGATCTTGGTCTCCACGTCCAGATACTTCAGCACCCGCCATTCACGGTGGGTCCATTGGCCGCCGTTGTCCACGACGTAGACGCGCATGGGATTTGTGAAGACAAGCGCTTAGATAAACACTCTCATTCACCTGGAACGTGACTGAAAAAAGACGGTTTATCTACTTGTCCGCCATTGTAAAAAGGCGATGAAAGCGGTTCTGTTCGACCTCGGCCACACGCTCATCGACTACTATTGTGACTGGAAGGCCCCTGAGGACCGCGGCATCGCCGGCATATATGAAATCGTCCGCGAGTCCGCATCTAGGGTGGACCGCCAGGAGTTCACTGACTTCCTGGCGGAAAGGCTGCGCCGGTCCAGGAGCATGAAGTTCGACCATTATGTGGAGATCCCCCTGGCCGACCTAATGGGGGAATGTCTGGACCGGTACGGATGCTTGGACGAGGACAACCTCCAGAGAAGCCTGGAGGTGTTCTATGGGGTGCTTCTGGAGGACCGGCAGTTGGTCAACGGAGCGGTGGAGCTTCTGGCCTCGATCAAGGACCGCGGTCTGAGCGTCGGCCTGATCTCGGACGTGGCGTGGGGTTTGCCGTCAGAGTTCCCCATGCGGGACATCCGGCACTTCGGGATGGACCGCTACTTCGACGACTACGTGTTCAGCACCGACGTCGGCCTCCGGAAGCCGCACCCCAAGATGTTCAAGATCGCGTTGTCGAACCTTGGCGTCGACGCGTCGGAGGCGATGTACGTAGGCAACTCGCTGGCCCAGGACATCAAGGGCGCGAAGGGCGTGGGCATCAAGGCGGTGCTGAAGTGCTCGGCCTTCTGCCCCCAGGCCGAAGGGGTCGTCCCCGACCACACCGTGGGGACGCTGGCGGAGATCGAGGGGCTGCTCGAGTAGGATTCGCACTTTCGGTGACCTCCCCCCGGAGGACGTATAAATTCGGTGGTACCAATCAATTTCGATGAGAAGGCTCACCTTCGAGTATCGGCTCTATCCTAACAAACAACAGGAAGCTTGCCTCATCCGGTCATTTTCTTCAGCCCAGGAGATGTACAACCTTCTGTTGGAGAAGGCCATCAGCGTTTATGAGACAGAGGGAAAAAGGCTGAGCAAATATGATATGTGCAAATATGTAAAAACCATTAAAGACCGGGACGAAACGTTCTACGCGACCTATTCTCAAGTGCTTCAGAACTGCGCCGACCGGCTGTCAAAGGCTTTCGATAATTTCTTCAGGCGGGTAAAGGAGAACAAGGAGGGAAAGCGCCAGAAGCCAGGTTTCCCTAGGTTCAAGAGGTCGATCAAGAGCATTACATATCCTCAGGACGGATTCAAGATCGATCATGGCGGAAGGACGATCTCCATCTGCAAGATAGGAAGGGTCCGGGTCCGGCTACATCGGCCGATCATCGGACAGATAAAGACAATGACCATCGTGAGGCGGAGATCTGGAAAGTGGTTCGTTCTTTTCTCCTGCATCATCGATGATGAAACGGTTCCGCCGAAAAAGGGGCCGGAGATAGGTATCGACCTAGGGGTCCGGCATTTCATCACCACTTCCGAGGGCGAGCACATCGATCATCTGGTATTGTCGGACTATGAAAGAAGAAAGCTGAAACGGCTCTAGAGGAACATCGACAGGAAGCCGATGGGCAGTCATAACCGGGAGAAGGCCCGCATCACGTTCGCAAAAGCAAAAGAGAAGGAGACCGACCAGAGACATGATTTCCTTCACAAGATCAGCCGGGACCTGGTCGATAGGCATGGCATCATCGCCCTGGAGTCGTTGGATATCAAGCAACTGATCCAGCTGAGCCCATGTCCGGATGATATCAATCGATCGGCCTGGGGGGGGGCCTGACACAGATGATCGAGTACAAGGCTGAAAGTGCTGGTACTCGCCTGTTGTTCGTGGACAGGTATGACCCCACGTCCCAGATATGCTCTGGATGCAAAGAGATCGGGATGATCGGCAGAAGACAGACCGTGTATCATTGTCCGAAATGTGGGCTCTCTTTGGACAGGGACATCAATGCCGCGATTAACATACTAAGGATAGCAAAAATTAGGGCGGGGCACGCCCGAAGTGACGCCTGGGGAGAGGGGACCTCCACATCTCAGATCGTTGAGATGCGAGTTCCCTCGTTGAACCCGGAACCAGAGGTCGGGACCGAGGTCCTGATCACCTCGTCTTTCAGATGTACTGGATGCCACTCCCACTCTATTGTTGGTCACTCCCACTCTATTGTTGAAGGTGGTTTGTTCGTTATATCGTAGACCACCCGGTTGACGTCGCTCTTCATCTCGTTGGTGATGCGCACCGAGATGCGCTCCAGCACCTCGTGCGGGATGCGGGAGTACGAGGCGCTCATGCCGTCGATCGACTCCACCGAGCGCACCGCGATCGTCCGCCCGTACGCGCGGTTATCGCCTTGGACGCCGACCGACTGGCAGGGCAGCAGGACGGCGAAGTACTGCCACGGCCGGGGCATCTTCCCGGCGGCGGACGCCAGCTCGATCTCCTCCTCCACGATGGCGCAGGCCTCCCTTACGATGCCGACCGACTCCGGCGTCACCTCTCCGATGACCCGGACCGCCAGCGCCGGGCCGGGGAACGGCTGACGCTCCGACACTGGCACCTTGAGGTAGCGGGCAACGACGCGCACCTCGTCCTTGTACAGGTCGCGGAGGGGCTCCACCAGCTCCATCTCCATGTCCTTCGGCAGGCCTCCGACGTTGTGGTGGCTCTTGATGACGTCCCGCACTCCGTCCCCGCTCTCGATCCAGTCCGGAGCGATCGTGCCCTGCACCAGGTACTTGGCCCCGAACTCCTTGGCGGTGCGCTCGAAGACGCGGATGAACCTCTCGCCGATTATCTTGCGCTTCCTCTCCGGATCGGTGACGCCCTTCATCGCGGCAAAGAACTCGTCGGCTGCGTCGACCAGCAGGTAGTTCACTCCCAAGCTGTCGAATATCTTGCTGACCGCCTCGGTCTCGTTCTTGCGCATGAAGCCATTGTTCACGTACACCGTGAGGAGCCGATCGCCGATGGCCTTGGACGCCAGGGCGGCGGCCACGGTGCTGTCCACGCCCCCGGAGCAGGCGATTATCGCCTTCCCCTTGATCTGGGCCCTCATCCTCTCGATCTGCTCATTGACGAACTGCTCAACCTTGAACATCGTTGCCCACCTCCTCGGAGTCCCGCTCCACCGCCTCGACCATTTCCCTGCGGTGCTTCTCCAGCTTTGCCGCTATGCCCTCGTCGCGCAGCCCAAGGATCTGCAGCGCCAGCAGCGCGGCGTTGTCTCCGCGGTCCAGCCCCACGCCCGCTACCGGTATTCCGGCCGGCATCTGCACGATCGACAATATCGAGTCCAAATTCACCTTGCCGCTCACTGGGACGCCGATGACCGGCCTCACCGTGGCCGCGGCGACCGCGCCGGGCAGCGCGGCGGACAGTCCGGCTATGGCGATGAACACCTCGGCATCACTGCCGGCTACCAGCTCCCGGACGCGGTCCGGGGTGCGGTGGGCGGAGGCGACCACGATCTTCGAGGTCACGCCGAACTCCTTCAGAACGTCGGAGGCCTTGTTGGCCACGGGCGCATCGCTCTTGCTGCCCAGGATGATCAGGACGCGAGGCATGTGCCAAGCAAAGTGAGACCTGATAAAAAAGGTTGTGATGTAAAGGGTTTCGTCCTTGTTCAGGACTTCATGATGGCCAGCAGGAAGACGCCTATGGCGATAAGGGCGCCGATGAGCGCCGCCAGGATGTACAGGAAGGCCACCCAGATGGTCTCGGTTATGCTGATGTTGATCAGCCCGGCGGAGGTCGGGTCCATTAGCCTGAGGCCGACCCAGATGATGCCGATGAGCAGGCCGACGACTAGGAGCACTACACCGATGGTGCGGCTCTTGCCGCTACCGAAGTAGGCGGTGAACACTCCGGCCAGGATCAAGAAGAGGCCCAAAGTCATAAGAAGTATGGTCAGGAATTCCATCAGTTGCATTTTTTCACCTGTGTCAGAACTTAATGCCTGTGAGCGTCTTGGTGTCTATGACCCCGGATATCGTCCGTATCTGGTCCACCACCACCTGGCCGAGGCGATTGAAGTCCTCGGCCTCGATCTTGGCGATCAGGTCGAACTCCCCGAACAGGGGATGGAGCTCCACGACCTCCTTGACCTTAAGGAGCTCGTTGTAGACCTCGTGCTCCTTGGCCGGCGCCGTGCTGATAAGAACGAACCCCACTGCCAAACTCTCACCTTGCTGACCCATTAGTTTATGTGCTATAATAAATGTTTTCGTCATGTTATTTGTCCTTAGGCATTGGCCAGTTGTTTTCGTAAGGATGGTCCCGTTCGTCTGACCGTCCTCTTCCTCTCCACGGACGCGGCGCCGAGGCCCATCTTCAGCATGGGATTGCCGCTGTTGCGGTCGAACGGCCCGACGAAATTGGTGGCGGTCGAGATGACGGAAACCGCCAAGACGGTTATGGCGGCCGCCGCACCGAACCTAACGGCCTCCCAGAACTGCGGATGCTCTTGTTCGCACATCGATTGTGTGGAAGCGTGCAGAGCAGGGCGGCATGCCTCCTTCATCCGTTCGGATGAGCGGCCGTTGGGTCGGCCCAGTGGCGCGTACGCTGCGGACCTGGTCCTGAACACCGTCCAGAACAAGGTCGTCAGCTCAGCCCACCAGCAACGACCGCTCCCGCCGCTCCTACCGCGGGAGGGACGCGAGCGTGTCGGCCGCGCGCTCCTCGACCGACTCCCAGGTCGGGAGGTTGGTGACCGCTCCCCGGGCCTCGAGGACGAAGGACGCCGCGGCGTTGCCGTAGGCGACCGATTCCAGGAGGTCCTTTCCACGGTACTGGCCAGCATAGAAGCCGGCTCGGAAGGCGTCTCCCGCGCCGGTGGGGTCGATGACCTTCGACGGTCTCGCCGCCGGCACCGTCCATGAGCCCTTGCCGGTCGACACCATCGCGCCGTCCCTGCCCATGGTGGTGATGACCTCCGTGACGTGCTCTAAAAGACCTTCAGGGCCGGAGGCGTTCATGTATTCCAGCGCAACGCGCAGCTCGCTGCGGTTGCTGAAGAACCGGTCCGCCAGCGGGAGCGCCTCGCGGAAGGTCCCGCGGTCCCAGATGCGCTGGACCTCCTGCGCCGGATCGAAGGACACGCTCTTGCCCAGCCTCTTGCACTCGAGCATCACCGGTACGTAGTACTCCGGCCGGCCGGTGGAGACGTGCACGTGCTTGGACCGCCTGGCCGAGTCAAGGCGGAGCTCGAACCTCCCCATGTCGCGCATCGGACCCTGGTATACGTAAGCGATCTGAGCCTCCTGGGAATCGTTGACCACGATGACCGTCGAGCTCTCATAGCCTTCCACGGTGATAAGCTCGCTCAGGTCGACGCCCTTCGAGACCATGAACTGGCGGAAGTCATCCGGGAGGTCTGGCCCGACGTACGAGACCAGGGCGGTCGGGACGCCGAGCGCCGCGGCGGCGGTGGCGATGTTGGCGCCTGTCCCGCCGAAGTAGCGGTGCTTCTCCCGGATGTCCACCGAGGTGTTCGGTTCGGGGAACCGCTCCAGGTCCAAGATCTGGTCCAGGCACACGTGGCCGTATACGGTAAGGAACGGCCTCATGTGCCCTCTTGCCACCCTCGGAGGTATCTCCTCTGCTCCTCGGTCAGCTCGTCGATCTCGATGCCCATCACTTTTAGCTTGGTGCGTGCGACCTGCTGGTCCAGCTCCTCCGGAACGTTGTGCACCTTGGCCTCCATGCGCATGTGGTTCTTTACGAGATGCTCGAGCGACAGCACCTGAATGGAGAAGCTCATGTCCATGATCTCCACGGGGTGTCCCTGCCCGGCGGCGAGGTTCATCAACCGACCCTCGGCGATCAGGTAGGCCTTGCGGCCGTCCTTGAAGGTGTACTGGTCGACCGAATCGCGGACCCTCACGCCCTTCCCTGCGAGCGCCTCCAGCCCTGTCTTGGAGATCTCGTTGTCAAAGTGGCCGGAGTTGCCCATGATGCAGCCGTCCTTTAAGACCTCGAGATGCTCCCGCCGGATGATGTCCTTGTTGCCGGTGGCGGAGATGATTATGTCCGCCTGCTTCGCCGCCTCGATCATGGGCATGACCTCGTAGCCGTCCATCCGGGCCTCGATGGCCCTGATGGGGTCCACCTCGGTGACGATGACGTTGGCCCCCATCCCTTGGGCCCGCATGGCTATGCCTCGCCCGCACCAGCCGTAGCCTGCCACCACCAGGTGCTTACCGGCTATCAGCAGGTTCGTCGCGTTCATGAACCCATCGAAGGTCGACTGCCCGGTGCCATAGCGGTTGTCGAACATGAACTTCATGTGGGCGTCGTTGACCGAGATGACCGGGAACTCCAATTTGCCCTCGGCGGCCATGGAGCGCAGCCGGACCACGCCGGTGGTCGTTTCCTCGTTCCCCCCTTTGACTCCGGACAGGAGGTCCCTTCGGTCGGTGTGCAGTATGGTGATCAGGTCCGCACCGTCATCGATGACGAAGTCCGGCCGCATGTCCAGGACCGAGTTCAGGTTGGCGTAGTACTCCTCGTTGGTCTGCCCTTTCTTGGCATAGGTGTCCAGACCATAGTGGTGCTTGAGCGCGGCGGCCACCGAGTCGTCGGTGGACAGGGGATTGCAGCTGGCCAGCCGCACCTTGGCCCCGGCCTCGGCAATGGTGAGGGCGAGGATGCCGGTCTTGGCCTCGACGTGCAGCGCCATGCCCACCTTGATCCCTTCCAGCGTCCTCTCTCTGACCAGGCGGCTGCGTATGTCCTCGAGCACCTTCATATGCGCCCGCGCCCACTCCAGCCGCCTTACGCCCTTCTCTATGAGCTGATCCAATGGAACACCAGCCGAGGATTGGGCCTCGCCCTAATAAATTGTACCGCCAGGGCAGCTTCCCCAGATAAGCGGGCCGCTCCATGGCGAGGCCGATCACCTCAGGGCGCGGCACATCTCTTCCCTGGACCGGCGGAGGTTCTCGGCGTTGTCGAACTCCATGATCAGCCGCTTCCTCTCGTCCCGGCGGTCCCTCAGCTCGCGGACGGCTCGCTCGATGTTGGGCACCGCCCTGGTGAGCTCGTCCACCACCGCGACGCGCGATCCCGCCGCCGTGCGGGACAGCGGGTTGAGGTCGATCGCCAGAACGGTCTTTCCGGCCCTCTCCAGCGCGGCGGCGCGGTCCCCGTCCTCCAGAGGGATGAGCACGACGTCGGCGGAGTATATTCCCTCCGTGCAGCACATCGCCCGGTCCGAGGCGATCCCTTCCAGCTTCGATCCCTGCTCCCGCCCCAGGATGTCCTTCCCGCCCAGGCCTTCCAGGTAGGCGATAACCTTCTCCACCCTCTCCGGGGAGCGGTGGAACAGGTTCACCTCGACCTTCGCCGGAACGGCCCTGGCCAGGGACAGCAGGCCCTCGCCGCACAGGCCGGCGGCGTTGCCGTTGATGGTGATGACCGGACGCTTTGCTTCCAGCAGGAACGCCGCGGCGGCGCGCTCGGCCTCCGCGGCCGTCTCCGTGGTTCGCTCGCCCAACATGTAGTCGAACGCCTCCCCCCGCCCGTGCGCGATGAGCCCTGTGGGCGCTACCACGCCCTGCCTGACCAGCTCGGACATCCTCTCCCTCACTATCAAAGAACGGTAGCGGGGGTGGTCCCTGGATATCTCCATGGACAGGCTATGGGAACTATCATAGATGGTTTTTCCGTCAGAATGCCGCGGCCTAGCCAACGTCCATTCTCGGACAACAAAATCTAATAAAGCCTATCGTAAAGTACATATACTCGATTCCCAATGTACTTGAACATGCCGGTCTTCGGACCCGCTGGTGAATGATGAAACTTTTGGGCGTTATCCAAGACATCGGTTTTGATGGCAAGCTCATCGTGAGGGGCACGTTCGCCCCCGGACCACGTGATAGGGTCCTAGACAATCGGAGCAAACCGCTTGGCTATGTCCGAAGGGTGTTCGGGCCAGTGGAGTCGCCGTACATCATGGTCGAACCGGCAGGAAAAAGCAACCTGCTCGCAGCTGTGGGGAAGCAGGTATACGTCGAGGAGGGCGGACATCATGCCAAAAGTAAGAGAAGGGACCGAAGAGATTGAGAAGTGCCCAGAGTGCGGCGGAAAGCACCTCGTCAGGGATTACGAGCGGGGCGAGCTGATCTGCGAAGACTGCGGCCTGGTTCTGGACGACCAGTTCATCGACCAGGGGCCGGAGTGGAGGGCCTTCGACGTCGAGCAGGGAGAGAAGAGGGCGCGCACGGGCGCGCCGATGACCTACACCATCCATGACAAGGGCCTTTCGACCGAGATCTCGTGGAAGAACAAGGACAGCTATGGCAAGAGCATTCCTACCCGGAACCGCGCCCAGCTATACCGCTTGCGGAAGTGGCAGCGCAGGATCAGGGTCTCCAACGCAACGGAGAGGAACCTGGCGTTCGCGTTGTCAGAGCTGGACCGCATGGCCTCGGCCATGGGCCTTCCCCGGAACGTCCGTGAGACGGCGGCGATGGTCTACCGCAAGGCGGTCAACAAGAACCTCATCCGAGGACGCAGCATCGAGGGCGTGGTGGCCGCTTCTCTGTACGCGGCCTGCCGCCAGTGCAATGTGCCGAGAACGCTTGACGAGGTGGCCAACTCCTCGCGCGTGGGAAGGAAGGAGATCGGTCGGACCTATCGGTTCATGACCCGTGAGCTGAAGCTCAAGCTGATGCCCACGAGGCCGCAGGACTATGTTCAGAGGTTCTGCTCGGAGCTGAAGCTCAGCGGCGAGGTGCAGTCCAAGGCCGCGGAGATCCTCAAGGACGCGGCCAAGAAGGAGCTGACCTCCGGGCGCGGTCCCACCGGGGTCGCGGCGGCCGCGATCTACATCGCCTCCATCCTGTGCAACGAGCGCAGGACCCAGCGCGAGGTGGCGGACATCGCAGGGGTGACCGAGGTCACCATACGGAACCGCTACAAGGAGCTAACGGAGAAGCTCGGCATCGAGATACAGCTATGAGGAGGCGGGGGCCGATGCCCCCTATCCTTTTTCCCCGCGCCCCCTGCCACGGGACGGCGAGCTTTCCTTCAATACCTTTTTCTAGCGACGATGGGTTGGGTACCGCGGTGCGACAGTGGCAGAAACTAGCGCATTGTTGAAGCCGATGGGCGCGTGGTACACCATCGGCGGCCTGATCACCATGGCAAGCGCGGTCGTTGTCAGCCTGGTCGAGTTCAAGCTCGGCGCCATCCTGGCCATACCTGGCTTCATCGTCCTCGCCCTCATCGGCACGATGGAGTTCTCAGCCGGGCGGACCATCTGGCGCTCCGAGGTGGGCTCCTGGAAGAGCGTCATCACCACTTCCATGATCACTCTGCTGGCCAGGGCCATGTTCGTTCTCCTGCTCTACCCGGCGGTGTTCACCCGCCAAGGCATCATAGGTTTCTGGGAGAGCGGTTCCTTCGGGGTTTGGCTGTTCTACCTCAATGCAATATGGATCGCCGGCGAGACGATATTCTTCATCTATCTCTACCTGCACCCCGGCCTCTTCATGCTGGAAGAGTGCGAGGGTTCCCGGCCCGATCTGGCCAGCTGCGCCGTGAAGAGCGTTTCCGAGTGCCCTCGCTGCCATGAGGTGGTGGAGACCTGGTGGCAGTCCTGTCCTTATTGCGGTACGAAGCTACCTAGGAACTGCGGCGAGTGCGGAGGGGAGCTGAGCGAGGTCATGTCGAAATGTCCCCACTGCGGCAACGAGGTGGTGCAGTCCATCTCCATGGCCAAGACGGTGGAGATGTTCCGGAGGCTGACCGAAGAGAAGGCCCTGCCGGAGACCCAGGCAGTGCATCACGCCAGGCTCGCGGAGGCGTTGCTGAAGAACGGTCAGCCCGAGGAGGCCGTCGACGCGTACCGCAAGGCCATATCCCTCACCTCGTACCCGCGGAAGCGCACCAACTTCATGGTGCAGGCCGCGAGGATATTGGCCAACACCGGCCACGAGGCGGAGGCGGCCAAGCTGCTGGACGAGGCCATGGCCATCGATCCCGCGGACATCGCCGGGGCCCAGGCGGTGCGCTCGGAGATGGGCGCGCCCTCGCCCCTGTGATCATGGCCGGACCCGTGACAGGCGCATGTACTCGGCACGGTCATCGGCTACCCTGGCGAGGAGCATCTCCTTCTTGACCCCATGGGCCAGTCTGACCGCCCTCGATATCTCCGGCCATGTGCTCTCGTACGCTTCAGGAACGGCATGGACGAGCCACCGGGCATGGGAGCGTTCGGGGTCGTCCTCGTAGACCCGGAAGTGTGAGCCATACTTGAAGCCGGTCTTCACCACCAGTCCACGCGACCTCAGGTCATCGTAGGCCTTGAGCCGCAGGTCGAAGTCCTTCTGGAACTTCAGTGCCCGCTTCTTGAAGCGGTCGGGCCGGACCGCGCGGCCGGAGATGATGTTGTACACTTCCAGGCGGCCCCGCTCCATCAGGTGCGCGGCCTCGATGAGAGACAGCTGCAGAGCGCTGCCCAGCCTCTTGCCGTAGAACCCGTGGTCATACAGCCTCTTGGCCCCGGCCTCGTCGAAGACCATGACCCGGTCCTCGAGGAGCGCGGCCCGCGCCGGCGGGCCGTCCCACTCGCGGGACGCGGTCCCCTTGGGCTCACTGCGGTCGGCGTGGTAGAAGGTGATGTCCCCCTCCTCGTCCACGATGGCGATCAGGAGCTCCTTCCTTGTCCGCTCGGAGCGGTCCATGACCTCGATGAACGGAGCGATGGCGAACACCGATCGCTCGGATATCGCGGACACCCAGCTCTTCGTCTGCGCGCTGTTGGGGCTGCCCCCGCGAGGAAAGACGCGAAAATCGAACTCCTCGCCCGCCGGCTTGACCAGGAACCCGCGCCCACGGAGGTCGCGGTACACGATGTACTTGATCTCGAAGTCGCGGTGGGCCTCGGACGCCGACGCCACCAGCTCCTCAAGGGTGATGGGTTCTCCTTCCTTGCGGACCTCCAGGCGGCCGCACTCCACCAAGTACACCGCCTCCAGCAGGTCCATCTCCAGGCCGCCGCCGGACATGGGATATCCGTAGTAGCCCTTGTTGTAGATCTGGCTGGCCTCGGTCCGATCGGCCACGATCACGCTGTCCTTGACCAGCTCTCCGGGCATGCTACTCGCAGAACGGCCGGCGCTTTAAAACCTTTCCACCGTCCCTCCCTTGAAGTTCGCAGGGCGCGAAGGGACCGGGAAAGGATTTATCTACAGCATAGTACCGTATAAGGTATACAACTTACAGTTAATATCTATCAGGTGAGCTAAATGGTCGGATTAGACGCCCTCCTATCGGTCATCGAGAACCCCGCCCGGCGGAAGATCCTCGAGGCCCTCGCCCGGGAGCCCCACTATCCATTGCAGCTGTCCAAGGAGCTGGGGATGAGCCAGCAGGCGGTGATGAAACACCTTAGGGTGTTGGAATCATGCGGCCTGGTGAAGAGCTACCGCGAGGAGAGCGACCTCGGGGGACCAAAGCGGAACAAATACTATCCAACGGTCAACTTCACCATCGTCGTGGACGTGGGGACGAACATCTTCCATGCGGAGCTGACGACGAGGGAGCACGAGCCGTCCCCTGGACCGGGCGAGGAGGTTAAGGCCGCCGAGGCCCGGGCCTCCGATCTCCGGGACAGGATGAGGGAGATCGATGACAAGCTCCTCCAGATCCAGCGCCAGCGGGAGGAGCTGATCGAGGAGAAGGAGAGCATCATGGAGGAGGTGTCCAGGTTCACCTCCGGCCTGCAGGACTATCAGGCCAGAAGGGCGATGTACGAGTTCATCAGCAGGCCGAACCTCGACCCCCGGGAGATCGCCCGGGAGCTGTCCCTGCGCGACGAGGTGGTCCTGCGATATATCAGGCAGTGGCTGGAGGAATGACATGAGCAGAGGGCGAGCGGTTCCCTATGGGACGGTTGGCCTCGAGCGCTTGGCCCGGGAGGCCTGCAAGGCCATGGGCCGGACGATGGGGCGGTTGGAGACCATCGCCCAGCAGATGGTCTTGGCTGCATCGAGGGAGGCAGGCGCCGACGCCCGCGACCTCCTTAGGCGGACGTGCGTTGTAATGGACGATATTAGGGGCGAGCTGCCCCGCCTTAGGGCCGAGGCAAGGGAGATCGAGGCTCGGGCGCAAGACAGGCTAAGATGGGTCTTAGAGAATAGTTTATATAGAAGCGCAATCATTGAGAGCAAGTAGACAACTAAAAGTTGTATACTGTGAAATTGGAGGACAGATGAACCCTGACGTTCCTGAGAGAGAGCGCAACCCGGTGCCCAAGCGCCGATGGAAACCGCTCAACGAACCGGACAGGAGAACAAGCGAGCCGGGCCTGGCATTCGCCGAGGGCGTGGCAGGCCAGCCATATGACATGCGGTTCCAGTGGAGCGGACATTAAATAACCGCTCCAATAACGTAGTACAAAGAGAGGGAGAAGCATGGAATCAACGGAAAAGGTATTGAGGGTCTCCGAGGCCAAGTCCAAGGATGCCGAGCGCGGCATCGCCCGAGTGGACCCCACGGTGATGGACGATCTCGGCATCACGGCCGGCGACGTCATCCAGATCGAAGGCAAAAAGCGGACCGTGGCCATCGTCTGGCCCGGATACCCGGAAGATGCCAACCGGGGGGTCATCCGCATCGACGGCACCATCCGCAGGAACGCTCAGACGAGCATCGACGAGAAGGTCTCCATTCGAAAGGTCGCGGTCAAGGAGGCCCGCAAGATCACCTTCGCGCCGACCGAGCCGCTGCGCATCATGGGCGGCGAGGAGTACCTCAGCCAGAGCCTGGAGGGCAGGGCGGTCACCCGCGGCGACGTCATACAGATAAATGTGATGGGCCGGAAGATCGACCTGATCGTGGTCTCTTTCAGTCCCACTTCTGACGCGGTGCTGGTGCACCGCACCACCGAGGTGAAGATCAGCGAGAAACCGGTCAAGGAAACGCAGTCCAACATCCCCAAGGTCACCTATGAGGACATCGGAGGGCTGGGGGACGAGGTCAAGCGCGTCCGGGAGATGATCGAGCTGCCGCTCCGTCACCCCGAGCTGTTCGAGCGCCTGGGAGTGGAAGCGCCCAAGGGCGTGCTGCTGCACGGACCGCCTGGCACCGGCAAGACGCTGTTGGCGAAGGCGGTAGCGGGCGAGACCAACGCCAACTTCGTCACCATAGGCGGGCCGGAAATCATGTCCAAGTTCTACGGCGAGAGCGAGGAGCGCCTGCGGGAGATCTTCAAGCAGGCCCAGGAGAACGCTCCGACCATCATCTTCATCGATGAGATCGATTCCATCGCTCCCAAGAGAGAGGAGGTCAGCGGGGAGACCGAGAGGCGGGTGGTCGCCCAGCTCCTGTCGCTCATGGACGGCCTGGAGGCGAGAGGCAAGGTGGTGGTCATCGGAGCGACCAACAGGCCGAACGCTCTGGACCCGGCCATCCGCAGGCCCGGCCGCTTCGACCGGGAGATCGAGATCAACCCTCCCAACCGCGAGGGGAGACTGGACATCCTGCAGATCCACACCCGGGGCATGCCTCTGGAAGGGGACGTCGAGCTCGAGACCTTGGCCGATCTCACCCATGGGTACGTCGGCGCAGACCTCTCGGCGCTGACCAAGGAGGCCGCCATGCACTCGCTGCGCCGCGTGCTCCCGGAGATGGACCTTGACGTGGAGCAGATCCCCATGGACGTGCTCAGCAAGATCACCGTCACCAAGGACGATTTCTTCGCCGCGCTGAGGGAGATGCAGCCTTCAAGCCTCAGGGAGGTGTTCATCGAGACTCCCAACGTCAAGTGGGAGGAGATCGGCGGCCTCGTGGAGGCGAAGCGCGAGCTCCAGGAGGCGGTGGAGTGGCCTCTGAAGTACGCTTCGGTGTTCGAGCACATGAGCGCCACGCCCCCCAAGGGCGTGCTGCTGTACGGGCCCCCGGGCACCGGGAAGACGCTCCTGGCGAAAGCGGTGGCGACCGAGTCGCAGGCCAATTTCATCAACGTCAAGGGGCCGGAGTTCCTGAGCAAGTGGGTCGGCGAGTCCGAGAAAGCGGTCCGGGAAACGTTCCGCAAGGCCAGGCAGGCGTCGCCCTGCATCATATTCATGGACGAGATCGACTCCATCGCTCCGGTGAGGGGCGGGGAGGCGGACAGCCATGTCACCGAGCGGGTGATATCCCAGATGCTCACTGAGATCGACGGGCTGCAGAGCCTGCATAATGTGGTGGTGATCGCCGCCACCAACCGGCCGGACATGCTTGACCCGGCGCTCCTGCGCCCGGGGCGGTTCGACCGTCTGGTGCGCATACCGGCGCCGGACCTGGAGGGCAGGAAGCAGATCCTGCACATCCATACCGCCAAGAAGCCCCTGGCCGATGACGTTGAGATAGATGACCTGGCGAGGAGGACCGATGGCTACTCCGGTGCCGACCTCGCGGCCCTTACCAACGAGGCGGTGATGCTGGCGATCCGCGCCCTGGTGGCGAAGAACAAGGACATAACACCGGACGAGCTGAGCGAGGCCAAGATATCCATGGCCTATTTCAATCAGGCCCTGGAAAAGGTAAAGCCGGTCAGCCGCAGCGACCTGGGCAGGTACCCCAAGGTCGCCGAGGACTACGTGTATGTGAGGTGAGAGATATGGCAGATGACAAGAGAAGGAGGCGGCGAACCTCCTGGGACGACCTCTTCGGCAGCTTCGACAAGGAGTTCGAGGAGATGCGCGAGCGCATGGACGCACTGATGGAAGGCTTCATGAGCGGACGGATCGACACGAGCATGAACCAGCCGTTCGTCTACGGCTTCAGCATGCGGGTCGGACCGGACGGTAAGCCTCACATCCAGGAGTTCGGCAACGCTCCCCCCGAGGCCGCCGGGCAGGAAGGCACCAGGGAGCCGCTGACCGACATAATCGAGGAGCAGGAGCGCGTCCGCATCATCGTCGAGCTGCCGGGTGTTGACAAGGAGGACATCCAGCTCCATGTGGAGGACCGCCTCCTGGACATATCTGTGGACAGGGAGGACCGCAAGTTCTCCAAGAAGCTCGAGATGCCCTCGGCGGTGGACCCCGATTCAGCGTCCGCTTCCTACAAGAACGGCGTGCTGGAGGTGACCCTGAGAAAGGTCGCGCCGAAGAAACGCGGAAAGGCTGTCAAGATAGAGGGCCAATAGGCCCTCGGCCCCATTTTTTTATTAATGCCTCCAGACGATGCGGGGCCTTGACGCCGGTGCGGTAACGCTCTTATAGAGGCCTTGAATTATTAAGGGCGTGCAGAGGGACGAGCTAATAGAGGCGGTACGGTCGGTACTGACCCGGTCAGGCTTCTTCGTCTCCCGGCCCTTGGCCATGCGGGGGATCAGCTTCGACGTTGTTGCGAGGCGGGACGATACCCTCCTTATTGTGAAGATACTCAGCAATGTCGACGCCTTCTCCAAGGAGAACGCCGAAGAGATGCTTACGCTGGCCGAGGCGCTCGGCGCGTCACCGCTGCTCATCGGCGAGCGGTCCGGGTCCGGCGAGATCGACGAGAGCATAGTTTACTCGAGGTTCGGAGTGCCCATCATCTCCCTGACCACCCTGACCGATCATCTGTTGGAGGGCGTGCCGCCTTTCATCTTCGCCGCGCCGGGGGGGCTGTACGTCAAGCTCGACAGCCAAATGCTGCGCCAGCTGCGGGAGGAGAGGAACATCTCCCTCGGCACGCTGGCCGAGATAGCAGGGGTGTCGCGCCGCACGATCCAGATGTACGAGGGGGGCATGGGCGCGATGATCGATGTGGCCATCCGTCTCGAGGAGTTCCTCAACCAGCCCATCGTCACGCCGGTCAATCCGTTCCAGCACTGCTCGGCGCCTAAGAGCCAAGAGAAGGATAAGGTTCCCGCGCGCGCCTCCGACGTGTTCGGGCAGGAGGTTTTCGATCAACTTGCCAGGATGGGATTCTCCATCGTTCCCACCGCCCGCTGCCCGTTCGAGGCCCTCAGCAAGGACAAGCACATACTCATCCTCACCGGACTGGGCAAGGATGATGCCAGGCTCAAGGACAAGGCCATGGCCGTGGCCGACATCTCCAAGGTCACGGAGCGCTGCTCGGTCATCTTTATCGAGAAGTCAAGGAGCAGGCACAACATCGGGGGCACCCCCATCGTAGGGAAGGACGAGCTCCGCAAGATCGCTGAGGCGTGCATCCTGTACGAACTGGTAGGGTCGAGGACGGAAGATGAGGGTCGTTGAGATAGGGACCTCGAGGATTGCCGTTCTCCCAGTGGTCAGAGGGTTGGTTAGCGAGGCCGAGGCGGTAAGCAGGGCCTTCGTCCAGATGGCCCCTGATGCCGTGGCCGTCTCCATCTCCAGAGAGGAGCTGGACGCGCTCCGCGTGCGGGACGACCTTGATCTCTACGATCCCTCGGACCTGGAGATCGTCTACCAGGCCATTCTGGAGAGGTTCGGGGAGGTCCGCATCCCCCCTCCGGCGTTCGTTTCGGCGCTGGAGGTCGCAGAACGGGCCGGGACGACCATCATCCCGCTGGACATGAATGACGAGCTGTACACCGAGACGTACTGCGACAAGGTCAGCACCCTCGACATGGTCCGCGAGTCATTTTTCTCCAGGAGGGCGACGAGCAAACGGTACGACCTGTCGAGCGCCCAGGCGTTCGCGGTCAGCTGGGACCGCATGGTCAACCGTTCCGGGTTTCGGGACCTGGAACAGGCAAGGGAGGCGCACATGGCAGGCGTCCTGCGCAAGCTGGGCGGCAGGTACGGTAACATCCTGGCGGTCATCGAGTGCGAGCGATGCGAAGGCATTGTGAAGCTGCTTCAGAGCAATGCCTTCAGCTTGGACCGCCCACGGAGCGATGGCCTCGTTCCCTGAGCGCGGAGTTGGCCACCGAGCTTTATTATAACCTCTGGCCGATGGACCGGCATGCGGGACCGCGCTCCTCCGGGCAATCGGCTGGCCGAGGGCATAGACCGCCTGGTCCTGTACCTGGAGCGGGACCGGCTGCCCATCATCGGCATCTTCCTGTACGTCCTGGCGGTCGCCCTGGTGCGGGACATCTCGGAGTATTATCTCCTCGACACCGCCTTCGTCATCGAGCCGCATCCCTGGATATACAGCATAGCGCACCACGTGGTGTTCTACTTCCTCACCTTCTTCGGCCTTGTCCTGCTGCTGTCGGCGTTCTCCCGGAGAGGCGTGAGGAGGTCCGTTAACTTCGTGTCCACGTTCTTCTGGATCGTCGTTTTGCCGCCGTACTTGGACCGCTTCCTGTTCGGCTCCAGCTCCAACTACGCGTACTTCTCTCCGACGGACTTCCTGAACTACATCCTGCACTTCAGCGGAGCCGCCTTCCATCCCGGTCAAGCGTTCGAGATCGTTGCTGTGCTCTTCGGCATCGTATCCTACGTCGTGTGGACGAAGAGAGCGAGCTTTGGCTCCATCGGCGGGCGGACGGTGATCGCGGTGGAGGTCTCGCTGTTGCTGCTCTTCACCCTGATGTCCCTGTTCATAATGGCCACCCCGGGATCGTACCTTCCTGTAGGGAGCGAGAACGGCATGCCATCGTTCCCCAGTTTCGATGTCACCCGGTACTTCCAGTACCACCTGTTCATTTTCTCCTATTACATGGTGCTGCTGTTGGGCATCCTGGCCTCCTTGGCGTATCTGAACTACCCGCGGGCGGTCAAGGACCTGGCGCTGAGCCTGCGTCCGTGGCAGACGGTCATGTTCATGGGCATCGTTGCCGCCGGCATCGCCGCTGGGTGGTCCGAGCTCGCCGGCGCTGATTATGTCTACAACATCCTGAACAAGCCATACTGGGTCAACCTGAGCTTCGTCATCCTGGCACTGCTGAGCTCGATGCTGGCCTGGATCGTCACCACGATGTGGAACGA
>JAKIXL010000300.1 GCA_022709105.1 Thermoplasmatota archaeon
GGCGTTGGTGTGGTTGGCGACGGCCTTCGCAATGAGCGTCTTACCGGTTCCGGGCGGGCCGACCAGCAGCACGCCCTTGGGCGGCTCGATACCGACGCGCTTGTACAGCTCAGGTCGCAGCGGGGGGTCCTCGACCGCCTCGCGCACTTCCAGGATCTGATCGTCCAGTCCGCCGATCATGTCGTAGGTGATGGTCGGCTTCTCGATGATCTCGGCCCCGGTGACGATGGGGTCCAGTGACTGCGGGAGGACGGACATCACGGCCAGGGTCTGCTTGTTGAGCGCCACCCGGGCGCCCACGATGAGGTCCTCCGACGGCACGTACTCGGAGGTGGTGACGATGAAGTCCGGCCCGGTGCTGCTTTTCACGATCACCCGGCCGTCGATGAGAATGTCCTTGATGCTGCCGATGATGAGGGGAGGGGATTTCAAACGCTCCAGCTCGGAGCGCATCCTCTTGATCTCCTTCTGCAGCCGGAAGAGCTCGCTCTCCACATACCTCTTCTCACCCTCCACCCTCCTGACCTCCTCGAGCAGCTCGCTGTTCTGGCGTTCCAGAAGCTCCAGCTTCTCGACGATCTCGTTGGAGATGGATTGGTCAAGCTCTTCATCCAACAAATGTGGCACCTTCGAGCATTGATTAAACCGCCCTCTATTTGAGCATTTGCCAAACCCTATCAAACGATGATTCTTGTCATCCTGGTCGCGCGGCCGGCCATCACTTTATCTCGATTATCTTGGGCGGGCAGTAGCCCGGTTCGCAGATGTCCTTCTTCTCCAACTGGGCGGGGTACAGCACCTTGGTGAAGACCACCATGGCCAGCAGGGCTCCGATGACCTCCATGGCCATGAAGACCAATCCGCTCAGAGGGGCGATGCCGCAGATGGCGTAGGTCATCATCCGGGCGAACGTTACCGCCGGATTGGCGAACATGGTGCTCACGGTGGACACCAGCATGC
>JAKIXL010000301.1 GCA_022709105.1 Thermoplasmatota archaeon
AGCAGGACGCGGGTATTCATGGTAGGGGTACTTCACCGCCCGCCCTCAGTCTCCTGCTCGTTCCGCACGGGCTAGCGGCGGTTTCAAAACCTGTGGCACCGGCGTCTCGCCGGTGCGGAACCGGGCAAACGCCTCATGGACATGCGGTCTACACCCCCACCGACGGGCGAGACGCCCGTCGTACCGGGGTTTTGAAACCGCTTCTAGTCCGCATCTGCTAGGCGTATCTCGTAAGTATGCGAGGGAAGCGTAACGAAAGCGTCTCCGGTGACCTCTACCGGTTGATCGGCGGTGACGTCGAAGACCTGTTCCATGCCGGTTCCCTCATAGCGGACAGAGCGGAACGAGAACAGGATCACCGTTTTCCCCTCCGCCGAAGTCCACTCCACGCCGCGATCCTCCGGCAGCGTGTGCCGCCGGTGCATGTGCTCGACGACGGCGTTGTAGTCCAGATTAGCCTGCCGAATCCTCTCCCACGGCTCCCGGTTCCTGGAGAACGACGGCCAACTGAGCCACAGCGGCCCCTTATTGGCCAGACACCGGTAGTAGTAGTCACCCCGGGTGAGCAAGTCGTTGAGCGCCTGATCCTGCGCCTCGTCGCTGCCGGTCCCCACGTAACCGGAGATGTTGTAGCGCGTGGCCGGATCAGGCAAGGTCGGATGCGTCGCCGCCAGATTCAGCGCCGGGAAGCTCGTAGACGGAATGCCGAAAGTGCCCGTGGACTCAGTGTAGAGCACGTACCCCATCTGCGAGAGTTGCGCGTGGAAGTGGAAAAGGTTCTCGGCTTGCTCCAGGCCCACCGCACGGTCGGCGGTGCGGATCATGTGGGTGAAGTTCGCGTAGGAGTCCAGCCAAATACTGCCCAGGCCGGTCTCCTCCCGGATCTTTCGCCACTGGCTCAGTGCGTAGTCTCCCCAGCCCGCGGCAAAGCGAACCCC
>JAKIXL010000302.1 GCA_022709105.1 Thermoplasmatota archaeon
TTATCCCTTTTGATCCGGAAACAAGGAGAACCGAAGCACTGATCCAGAGAGACGGGAAGGAGTTCCGCGTCTCAAAAGGTGCTGTCAGGGTGATCGCTGATCTCTGCCGGCTCAGTGATACGGAGAAGGGATCGATCGAGACAGAGACAGAAGAGTTCGCGAAGAAGGGATATAAGACACTGGCAATCGCACGAACCGATGACGATGGCGCCTTCAGGATGGTCGGCCTGGTAGCATTGTACGATGCACCGAGGCATGATTCAAAGGATCTGATCCGGGAACTTATGGATCTGGGCGTATCGGTCAAGATACTCACCGGAGACTCGGCAGCGATCGCTGATGAGATTGCAAAAGAGGTGGGGCTCTCGGGAAAGATCGTCGAGAAGAACGATGGGTTTGCCGAGATTTATCCTGCAGACAAATACGCTATTGTAAAGAGCCTGCAGGGGAGGCGGCATATCGTCGGCATGACCGGCGACGGGGTGAACGACGCCCCGGCGCTGAAGCAGGCTGAAGTAGGGATTGCGGTCAGCAACGCGACTGATGTTGCTAAAGATGCAGCAAGCGTCGTCCTGACCGGGGAAGGATTGGCAAACATCTGGTAAAGACCGCAAGGATGATCAACCAGAGGCTGGTGACCTGGGTTCTGAACAAGATCATCAAGACCATCCTGACAGTCTCTCTTGTCGTCGGAGCGTTTCTCATCACCGGCACATTCGTTATTGGCACGTTCGATCTTGTCCTCCTCCTCTTTGTTATCGACTTCGTGACGTTATCCCTCTCAACCGACACGGTGCGATGGTCAAGAAAACCGGATGCATGGAACATCTCGGCCCTGTCGGGAGTATCGCTGGCCCTGGGCCTGTTTCTGGTGCTGGAGTCTGCTGCGCTCCTGTATATAGGGATCTGGCAGTTTGAGCTCCTGAGTA
>JAKIXL010000303.1:0-246 GCA_022709105.1 Thermoplasmatota archaeon
GAGATTCGGGATGGCTACAGATATTCGGTGAGAACGTGCAGGAGGCTTACGACAACACCTTGATGGCCTTCCGCATCGCTGAGAACATGAAGGTCCGCCTGCCGATAATGACCTGCCTGGACGGATTCATAATCACTCATGCTCTGGAGCGCTTCGAGCTCCTGGAGGACGAGAAGGTCAAGGCGTTCGTAGGACCCTACCAGCCGCTCAGACCGCTGCTGGACGTCAAGACGCCGACCACTTACG
>JAKIXL010000303.1:278-894 GCA_022709105.1 Thermoplasmatota archaeon
CCCGAGTACTACTACGAGATAAAGTACCAGATCGTTACCGCCATGATGAACGCCATGGACGTCACCCGCCAGGTGATGGCCGAGTTCGCTCAGCTCACCGGTCGCAAGTACGATCTGGTGGAAGGCTATCGCACCGAGGACGCTGAGTACCTGATGGTGGCCATGGGTTCGACTGCCGGTACGGTTCGCTTCGTGGTGGACCAGCTTAGGGCCCAGGGAAAGAAGGTAGGGGCCGTGAAAGTACGACTGTTCCGGCCATTCCCGTCCGAGGACATGGCCAAGTTCCTGAAGGGGAAGAAGGCAGTGGCCGTCCTCGACCGGGCTATGAGCCCCGGCACCGGTGCGCCGCTGTACATGGATGTCATGGAATCGGCCTCCGGTATGAAGAACGCCCCCCGGATCAGCAACTACGTCTACGGCCTAGGAGGAAGGGACATCATGCCTGGTCAGTTAACTACCGTCTTCGAGGAGATCATGGCCGGTAAGGGAGAGCGCGTCAATTACATGGGGGTGAGGCTTTGAACATAAAGCAACTGAGCCACAGCGAGGAGCGGTTGGTGGAGGGGCATCGTCTTTGCGCTGGCTGCGCCGAGCCCATCATCGCCAGGCAGGTACT
>JAKIXL010000304.1 GCA_022709105.1 Thermoplasmatota archaeon
CAGGCTCGCCCACCTTTTTGGCGGCGACGATGTCGCCTCGTGCGGGTTTGCGATAGGGTTTGACCGTGTCATGGTCTCGCTTGGCGGGGTTGAACTCCCCCACGAGTCCGTTGTCGGGGTTGTCTGCACGCCCGGGGCCCGCGGCCGGGCGCTCCAGGTTGCCCGCGCCTTCCGGGAGGCCGGGATCCGGGCTGAGGCCGACCTTATGGAGCGGGGGCTCGCCGCCCAGGTTGCTCACGCCGCAAAGACCGCGGAGTTTGTCGTGATCATCGGCGAACGCGAGGTTGAGGCCGGTACGGTGACCCTGAAGGACCTCCGCACCGGGGAGCAGCAGGAGATGGGACTCGAGGACGCCATCGCCGGGGTGGCAGGGCATGGTCATCGCTGAGGACCTGGCCAGAGAGCAGCGAAGCATCAGCGTTGCGGAGTTCTTCGAGAAGAACAAACACCTCCTGGGTTTTGACTCCCCGACACGCGGGATTATAACCACCGTCAAAGAGGCGGTGGACAACGCCCTCGACGCCTGCGAGGAGGCTGAAGTCCTGCCGGACATATTTGTCGGAGTAAAGAGGGTCGAGGACGAGGTCTACCGTATAACCGTCGAGGACAACGGTCCCGGGATCGTGCCGGAGAACGTCCCCCCGGTCTTTGGGCAAAGACGCCTGCCCACCGGTTCGAGGTGATGATCAGGACGGAGACGAACGAGCCCGAGGTCATCAGCCACGAGAAGATCGAGTGGGACCGGACGCACGGGACAAGGATCGAGATCCAGTTCAGGAGCACCCTTGCCGCGAAGAAACGGCTGCTCGACTACCTGAGGCTGACGGCGATCGTAAACCCGCATGCAAGGATCACCGCGGATATCGACGGTGAGATCACGGTCTTTGAGCGGG
>JAKIXL010000305.1:0-260 GCA_022709105.1 Thermoplasmatota archaeon
GTCCAGAATGTCCTGCGCCCACGGCACCAGAAGCCAGACAATCGTGATCCGCTCCTCGGACACCGCCCGGAAGATCCACTCCGGCTTGACGCCGCGCAGCAAAACCGCGCGGCTTCCGGCCAGGAAGCTCCCGAACCAGTGCATCTTCGCGCCGGTGTGATACAGCGGCGGGATGCACAGGAAATTATCTTCGCGCGTCTGCCGGTGATGGTTCATCTCCACTTCACAGGCCATCATCAGGCTGCGGTGGTCATGAAGGA
>JAKIXL010000305.1:282-516 GCA_022709105.1 Thermoplasmatota archaeon
CCTTGGGAAAACCGGTGGTGCCGGATGAAAAATAGATGGCTGCGTCGTCCGTGTCGGAAAGCGGAATTCCGGGCGCCACGGAGGAGCAGCAGGCGGTGAGCGCGTAATAGCTTTCGGCAAATGAAGGGCAGTCCTGTCCCACAAAAAGCCGTATCTTGATCCGGGGCATCTGCCCGCGAATCGCGTCAATTCTTTCGATAAATTCCGGCCCGAAGATCAAAACGTCACACTCGG
>JAKIXL010000305.1:618-875 GCA_022709105.1 Thermoplasmatota archaeon
CCCGCCGATAGCGATTTTCCGGATTGGTTTCGACAAGATCATAATCCTTCCAGCTTGCCTTGACCTCTTTGATTTGAGGATTGATCTCCACCAGGCTTATTTCTTCGCCGTACAGGGCGGCGTTTCGGGTAAGAATTTCTGTAATGGGCATTTTTTCTTCCTTCTGATGCATTTTTGCGGGGGAAGCATAGAAAACGCGGTCATGGATGTCAAGAATATCTTCACCGCATTTTTAATGAGGAAGTGAGTATCCCGGC
>JAKIXL010000306.1:0-264 GCA_022709105.1 Thermoplasmatota archaeon
TCATCGACCTGGATATCCCGCCCACCGTGCAGAACCGCTTCGACGGCACCAAGATGATGCGCGGCGAGCTCATCGTCCACGTCATCGTGCACGGCATGTGGGACCCCCAGGTCCGCGAGACCTCGTTGGAATTCACCAAGGGGTTCATGTCCGAGCGCGCTATCGATTACGAAGTGATCAATGACTTCTACGAGAAGGAGAAGCGGATCAAGGACTGAGCGGGAAAGGATATCTAAACTCCAAGCGCATTATGGCGCATGTTCC
>JAKIXL010000306.1:286-764 GCA_022709105.1 Thermoplasmatota archaeon
GCGTGAGAGGTTCGAGGCAGCCTTCGAGAGGGCGCCGGTCGACCGGCCGCCGATCATGTATCAGCACCTGGGCGCCGCCCGCACTGTCCTGAACGCCGCCGGGCTCACCATGCGGGAGGGCTTCCACGATCCGGAGAAGTTCGCCAAGATCTGCATCATGGCCCAGAGGATCACCGGCTTCGACAACGTGATGGCCGGCTGGGGCGATATCTTGGTGGAGGCCAGGGCGCACGGTACCCGGTGGCGGTGGCCGGAGAAGGACTACTATCCGAGGTCGGACGGCTACGCCATATCCTCACTGTCGGAACTGGACAAGGTGCAGCCGGTGGACCCCATGAAGGATGAGTTCTGGTCCGTTCCGCTGAGGGCGGCGGGGTTGCTTCAGGAACGCCACGGCAACGAGGTGGCGGTGCTGGGCTGCATCAACGGGCCGATGATGATGAGCGGGGAGGTCATGGGCTATGAGAATCTACTGATG
>JAKIXL010000307.1 GCA_022709105.1 Thermoplasmatota archaeon
GAAGGAGCTGACGGAGCAGTACATCACCGGGAGGATGGGCTGATGACGCCACGGACCACGTTCAACCACGAGATGGAGGAGCTGAGCAAAGAGATAACAGAAATGGCCAACGCCTCCAAGACCGCCTTCGAGAAGTCGGTGCAGATGATCGCTGACATGGACTTCTCGTTACGCGAGGAGGTGCGAGCCCTCGATATGCGCGTCTACGAGCTGAACGAGGAGATCGACCGGCACTGCCTGGACATCATTGCCCTGCATTCGCCGGTGGCCGGGGACCTGCGTCTGATCTCGGCCTGCCTGAAGATGGTGGAGGACCTCAACCGCTTCGGACGTTACGCCACGGACATCGCGGAGCTGATCGATGATTTCGAGGAGGGTAAGGCTTTCAAGCGCTTCGAGTCGCTGCGCACCATGTCCTGCCTCGTGGTCGGGATAGTGGACGATGCCGTATACTCCTTCCTGCAGCGGGATGCCGAAAAAGCGTCGCACCTGCACGAGCGGGACGACGCCGTCGATGCTCTATACGACACCATCTTCCGGGAGGTCCTCACCTACATGATGGAGGACCCCCGCAAGATCACCGTGGGCATCGACCTGATCCTGGTCGCCCGCTACATGGAGAGGGTGGCCGACCACGCCTGCAATATCGGCGAGTACGTCTATCACATGGTCACCGGTGAACGGCTGGACCCCAGGGTGCGCACCGGGGATGTGGAGCAACCGCCCTGTCGCATATTCG
>JAKIXL010000308.1 GCA_022709105.1 Thermoplasmatota archaeon
GACCAGGTTGGGGAGTGCCTGTACCGGGAGGAGTGCGAGACGGTCATGTTCAAGGGGACGGGGGAGCCCCTGCTGGCCAGCAACATCTTCGATATGGCCAGAAGGCTAAGGGACGGCTCCGATAAGAAGTTGGCCCTGCTCACCAACTGCACCCTCCTGAAGGACCCGCAGGTCCTGGAGCAGCTGGACGCCTTCGATATTATCATTGCCAAGCTGGACGCTGCCAGCGAGGGGACGTTCCAGGACGTGCTGGAGGGCATCCGGAGCACCCGCGAGCGATTCGACGGCTCATTCCGCATCCAAATCACGCTGGTCCGTGAGAACCTCTCGGAGGTGGAAGATCTTTCCCATCTATGCAGGGAGATATGTCCCGACTACGTCTATTTGAACTGTCCCGAGGGCTGCGACCCCTTCCACATGGTGAGCAGGAAGGATGTGCAGGCGGCCATGGACCGCTTCTTCGGGATAAGGTGCATAAGCTCCCACGCCAAGGATTGAGTTAAGAAAGTAAAAAAATAAGGGAGGGTTTTGCTCACATCTTGCAGAGCTTGAGCAGCTCGTCCCATTTCTTGTCCACATTGGCCTGGATCTCGTCCGCCACGGAGGTGAACTTGCCCTTGGTCAGATGCTTGAAGCGGCCCTGGGAGCTCAGCCATTCCGACACCGGCCGCTTCTCCTTGGACCCTTCGGCGATGCGCAACGACTCCCCGGT
>JAKIXL010000309.1:0-230 GCA_022709105.1 Thermoplasmatota archaeon
CCTTCTCACAGTGCGAAATGCCATTGCCCGGATGATGAAAAGGCCGGAGAGGCTGGCGGCAAAGGTCCCGGATGCAAGGATTCTGCCCCCCCGACCGCCGTCGCTCTGTCCCGGCTGCAGCCACCGGGCCACCTATTACGCTATGAAGAAGGCCTTCGGCAAGAATGCCATCTTTCCCAGCGACATAGGCTGCTATACCATGGCCGTGAACATGGGCACTGTGGACACCT
>JAKIXL010000309.1:240-689 GCA_022709105.1 Thermoplasmatota archaeon
GGGCGAGCATCTGCTGCAGCCTGGGAGACTCCACCTTCCTGCACGGAGGCATGACCGGCCTTCTCAATGCCGCCTATAATAAAGCCAGGATCACCGTGGCCATACTGGACAACTCCACCACGGCCATGACCGGCCACCAGCCCCATCCGGGAACGGGCGTTACCGCCACCGGCGAGCCAACAGTGCGGGTCTCATTGGAGGCGCTGGCTAAAGCATTAGGCGCCGGCTATGTGGAGACTGTGGACCCCTATAACCTGGATGAGACGGTGAAAAGCTTTGAGCGGGCCAGGGATTATTCCGGCCTCTCGGTGATCATATCCCGAAGGCCCTGTGTGATCAAGGCCCGCAAGGCCGGCCAGCGTCCCGGGCCTCTTCGGGTCAATGACCAGTGCAAGGGCTGCAAGATCTGCATCGACTTCGGCTGCCCGGCCATAGAGTTCGAGAACGAG
>JAKIXL010000030.1 GCA_022709105.1 Thermoplasmatota archaeon
GGGGAACCGATGAACGCGATGTCGGCCTCCGCTCCGCGGGGCACCCGAAGGCCGAGGTCGATGACCTCCACCTCGAGCCCCATCTCCCTCAGCTCCTCGGCGATGGCCTCCGCCACCCTCATGGTGTTCTTGAACACGCTGTCGAACGCCACCACTCCTTTCATGCGCACCCTCTGCAGCGTCGCTATCTCCAACCTCATCTAAGAACGTGACGATTGCCGGTGGACCCGCGCGATGGGCGGAGAAGGCCACACCGGCAAAAGGATAAACAGGACCGCGCCCATTCCCGGCCCTCATGCTGTCAATAAAGACCGTCAACATACCGTTCAAGGTCCCCGTCGCCCCGGGCCGGGCGCTGGACCGCTCCGTCAACGTTTTCGTCATCGAGGGCGAGGACCTCGTCCTTGTGGACTCAGGGGTCAAAGGTTCGGAGAAGCTCATATTCCAACAGGTCCGGGCCATGGGGCGGCGGCCGAACGAGATCAAGAGGCTCGTCCTGACCCATTCCCATCCGGAACACATCGGGGCGGCGCCGGAGATCGTTGCCGCCACTGGATGCCAGGTCCTCGCCCACCGGGCCGAGAGGGCCTGGATCGAGGTCCCTTCCATGCAGAACAAGCAAAGGCCGTTCCCCGGCTTCGATTCCTTGGTCTCCGGCCCGGTGAGGATAGACCGGACCGTCGCGGACGGGGACAGCATAGGCATCGCCGGGCAGAACATCAAGGTGGTCCACACTCCCGGCCATTCTCCCGGCTCCATTACCCTGTGGTCACCGGCGGAGAGGGTCGCCATAACCGGGGACGCCGTGCCGGTCCCCGGCATGCTCCCGGTCTATGATGACGCGTTCGATGCTCTGGGCTCTCTCCGCCGGCTGCGGACGCTGGGCATGGACATCATGCTGTCCTCCTGGGATGACATGCTGGAAGGGCAGGAGATCAACAGGCGCCTGGATGCCGCGATGCTCTTGGTACAGACGGTCCACCGCTCGGTGGTGCGCAGCTCGAACGGCATGGAGGTCACGCCCGCGCTTCTGGAGGCCGTGGCCAGGGACATCGGGGTGCCTGACGGGGCGGCCGATCCCATGCTGGCCCGAACCGTGCTTTCGCACCTCCGGTACAAGCACAACGTGTCCAGGTGACCTAGATGATCTTCCGGCCCAGCTCCGCTTCCGCCCGGGCGATGGTGCGGTCCACCATCTCCGGGGCCTTGCCCAGGTAGTTGTCCGGCTCCATGACCGCCTCAAGCTCTTTAGCTGAAAGGAGCTTCTTGACCGTGCTGTTGGCCTTCAAGGCCTCCTTGAGCCCCTTTCCCTCGGCCTCGGCCGCCATGCTCACATTGCGGACGAGCTCGTGCGCCTCCTGCCTTCCCAGGCCTTTGTTCGCCAGGGCAAGGAGGACAGCTTCGGCCATGATGAAACCGTTGGCCGACTCGATGTTCCGGCGCATGTTCTGCTTGTTCACGGTCAGGTTGGCGAACACTTCGTTCATCTTTGCCAGGATGTCGTCGGTGAGCACCGCAACGTGAGGGAGGATGAACCGCTCGGCCGAGGAGTTCGACAGGTCCCGCTCGTGCCAAAGGACCATGCACTCCATCTGCGGGGCGAGATAGGACCGCACGACCCGCGCCAGTCCGGAGACGTTCTCCGAGAGCATGGGGTTCTTCTTCTGGGCCATGGTGGACGATCCGACCTGCTTCTTGGCATCGAAGGCCTCGGCGATCTCGCCGATCTCGGAGCGCTGCAGGTTCCGCACCTCGGTGGCATAGCGCTCGCATGAGGTGGAGATGAGGCCAAGCTCGAAGACCAGCTCTGCGTAGCGGTCGCGGCATACCAGCTGGGTCGCCGCCTCCTCCTGCCCCAGGCCCAGGTCCTTCATGACCAGGTCCTGGATCCGGAAGAACCTGTCCCCGAAGCCGGCCCCGGTGCCGATGGCCCCGGACATCTTGCCCACGCATACCCGGGGGCGGATCTCCATGATCCGCTGCCGATGCCTCAGCAGCTCGGAGATGTAGCCGGCCAGCTTGAAGCCCAGTGTCGTGGGTATGGCGAACTGGCCGTGGGTGCGCCCCATCATGACCGTCCTCCTGTGCTTGAAGGCCAGGGCGGACATGGTGATGATAAGGCCGTCGAGGTCCCGCTCGATGATGTCCAGAGCGCTCTTGAACCCGAGCGCCGCGGCGGTGTCCACGATGTCATTGGAAGTGGCGCCGAGATGCACATAGCGTCCGGCATCCCCGCACTGCTCCGCAATGGCGGTGACCATGGCCATTACGTCGTGCTTCATCTCGGCCTCGATGGCCTTTACCCGTTCCAACCTGACGATCTCGGGGCGGCACTTCGCAGAGATGACCTCCGCCGCCTCCGCGGGGATGTTGCCTACCTCGGCATGCGCCCGGGCGAGGGCCGCCTCCACAAGCAGCTGAGCGCTAAGGCGGCTCTCCTCGGAGAACAGCGCCTTCATCTCCTTTCTTCCATAGCGATAATCAAGGGGACAGATGAGCATAATGGACCCATGGATAAAAGCCGGCCGATTTATAACTATTCCATAACGGGTGCTCCCCGCCGCCGGAGCCGCCGTCGAACCCGCGGAAAAAACCGGCCCTCCTGGACATGATCGCCGGCATGGCGCATCGCGTGCGCGGAGCCTGAGCGGAAATCCTTTATAGTGATATGGTTAATATTGACGCCAGCGTATATTGTGAGATGAGAAGATGCCGTTCTCCCTGACCTCTGAGAGACAACGGGGAAAGGTCCCCCAGGTACTGCTAGACTTCATGCGAGCACCGGGAGGGCACTCGCTCATGCTCAAGGGCGACGCTGGTACAGGAAAGACCACCTTGGCCCTTCAGGTGATCGAGGAGCTTGCTGACGAGCAGCCCGATTATTACCTGTCCACGCGGGTATCGGACGAGGCGCTGTTCCGCCAGTTCCCATGGGCACGGGACCGGGCCAAGAGGGACAATATCCTGAAGGCGGGGAAGGCCTTCCTCAGAAGGAGCAAGGAGATCCAGCCGGGGGCCGGGGACTCATCGGCCGCCGAGCACCTCACGCTCCTCGCGGCCAAGGACCTCCTCAAGGTGCTGAACAAGCAGGAACAGTCGCCGTCGGTGGTGCGCTCTGAGCTGCAGAGGCTGGAAGGCCAGGTGGAGGCCGGAGAGGTCGGGGGAGAGGGCGAGGACGGCTTCACCGGAGAGATAACCCAGGACGAGATCACTCTGGACCTTGGCATTATCCTCCCGGAGCTGGAGGTCGCCTATGACCTGGCAGAGTCGAACCTGCCGAGAAAGACCCTGATAGTGGTCGATTCGATAAACGCTCTCTCGGAAAGGTACGGCATTAGCGCGGAGAGGATCATCAACACCCTTCAGAAGGACCTTGTGGAGAACTCAGGGACCAACATCATCTACACGCTCGAAGAGGCAGGGAAGACCGGCCTGGACTACCTGGGGGACGGGGTCATCCAGCTCGAGTCCGGCGACATAGACGGCCGCAGGATAAGGCAGATGGTGATCGAGAAGCTCAGAGGGGTCTCCGTGGAGCAGTGGAAGTACTACCTCACGCTCACAGGCGGCCGCATGTCGGTCTTCGAGCCCACCTGGGTCAAGATACCGGAGCACATGCAGAAGCACGCGGCGGTTAAGGACCCGACCTCCAGGACCGTGTCCTCCGGCAACTTCTATATGGACCAGTACCTCGGCGGCCTGCCCAAAGGCTCCCTGGTCCTCTGGGAGTTCGATCTGGATGTCCACCTCGACGTGGTCCGCTGCCTTGAGCTGGGGGTCATGAGCGATTTCCTGGAGAAGGGGCGCGGAGTTGTATGGCTTCCGACCTATGCGACCGACTACTCCGTCATAGAGGAGCAGATGCGCATGCTGGTAGGGACCGGACCGTTGGCCAAGAGCTTCCGCATTCTGGACACCGAGGCCGGGCAGGAGCAGAGCTATCCCTTCTTGACCGCCATCGAGGGGGAGAACGCCGGGCAGGACCTTCGAATGTCCCAGATCAAGTACATGCTGGGCGATTCCGCTGCACCATACCTGAGCGTGCTGGGGTACGACGCCATGGAGGGAGTGTACGGCTCGGGAGTGTTCAGGCAGACTCTGGCCCATATAGACGCGATGAGGCGGGCCGGACATGTCGTGGTGGCCATCGCCTCGGCGATGTCGCAGTCCCTCCCCATGCTCCGGGAGCAGGCCAAGATCCATCTTCGCTTCAAGAACATGGCCGGATGCGTAATGCTCGCGGGCATGAAGCCTCATACCCCGTACTATTACCTTGACTTCTCCGGCTCCGCGGACAAGCTTCCCGCGCCCAGGCTGATACCGATGATCTAGGGACCATCGGAGCCCTTCCTCTCCTTCTCTCCATGCTGGAGTTCCGGGAGAGAGGGAGGCCTATTAAAATATTGCCGTCAGATGCGTATTCGATACAGAAATCGGGAATCGAGAACCAGAAAAAAGGCCGTTTCGGGGGTCGATATATCATGACGCGTTCAATATCTGGATAGATATTGATGAAATAATTAAAATAATATCAGCACTGATATTTTTATGCGAATAACTTTAATAACCCCGACAATTCCTCAGCATGATGGAAGGGAACGAGTTCCGTGATGAGGAGTTGTCGCGGCTCATATCCGACGAGTATGCCAGTAAGATACTCAGTGCCACGTACAGGCACCCGATGTCGGTACAGCAGCTCAGCCGCGAGTGTGGCATCCCCATCGCCGTCGCCTACAGGAGGGTGGCCAAGATGGAGGAGCATGGGCTGGTGAAGTGCGTCGGCTATGAGGAGGTGTACCGCGGTAAGAAGGTCTCCTACTACGAGTGCGCGATCAACATGGCCAAGGTGACCTTCGAGGGCGGCAAGTTCGACGTGGAGGTCGATTTCCTGCCAGAGACCGAATTCTCTCACGTGGGCCCTCCGCCGGTGATCGGTGAAGGAGAGGATGCGTGAACCGAAAGGCCTAAATTGTCAGTCCCTAGATGATCAGGGTGTTAAACAAAATCATTAAAATTCAACAAGGCTTTCCCCCTTCCAAGGGGGATGGGTTCTCTGGACGGTACGGGACAACGACAATTTAATATAAAGTCCATATCCCCAATGATGGGAGATGATGAGGGGATTGGAATAGACATTCTTCGGGTATCGCAGCTGCTGACCGACGAATATTCCATCAAGATACTTGTGGCCACGGTACGCCAGCCTAAATCGGCCCAGGACATCGCGGCCAAGTATGGGATCCCTATCGCCGCTACATATCGCCGCATAAAGGACCTTGAGGCCGCCGGCCTTTTGGTGTGCCAGGAAAGGAGATTGTCCCAGCAGGGAAAGCGGGTATCATACTATCTATCGATGCTCAAGAACGCTTACGTCTTCTTCGAGGACGGGACGCTAAAGGTGAAGTTCCAGCTCAAGACCGGCGGGGCCGACCGCTTCGGCGATGAATGGCATGAGGTCCAGCTGGAGCCCGGCAAGCCTGACGGAAAGAGCAATGGAGGCAATAGCAGCAGGAAGGAAGGCAAAGAGGACGAAAACCAATAGCTGGCCCAAGACGGCCCCTGACCCAAAAAATAGCAAATATTATAAGCAAGCGTCAGTATGCCCATTATCGCCAAGCAATTTTATTCGCTTGCTATTGAGTGTGAACGTATGACTGAACTCTTGGAGGAGCTCGAACAAAAGCGCCAACTCCATAACGTCGAGGCCGAGAGGCACAGGAAGGCCCGCGACGAACTGAATGAGAAGACCAGGGAATGGGTTGAGAAGAGAGATGCCCTGAACGCGAAGGTCAGGGAGCTAGTTGACAAGGCCGCCAAGCACCGCGAGGCCAGGGACCAGCTGAACGTCAAGGTCCGGGAATCGAAGGAGCATAGGGACAAGTGGAACAAACTGGTCAACGAGCTGAACGAGAAGGTCACCAAGATCAAGAAGGAGAACCTTCCCAAGAACGGCCCCCCGGTCTCCAAGCTTAAGAAGGAGCTCAAGGCCCTTGAGTTCAAGCAGATGACGTCCGTGCTCACCAAGGACAAGGAGCAGGAGCTCATAGAGCAGATGGGCCATCTGCAGGCGCAGATAAAGGAGCGCGAGAAGGCCTACGACCAGAACGAAGAGGTCAAGAACGCCATAAAGGAACTTCGGGAGGCAAAGGACCAGGCCGAGGCGTTCCACCGCTCCGTGTCCGAATCCGCCGAGAAGGCCCAGGCCGAACATGATGCCATGATCGACCTCTATGAGGAGGCCGATGCCCTGAGGAAGGAGGCCGACAGCGCCCAGGAGTCGTTCATCGCCAACAAGGTCAACGCCGACGAGGAGCACAAGAAGCATATCGAGAACATCCGTCAGGTGCATGACTACGACAAGATCATCGCCGGCATGAGGCAGAAGGCCAGGAAGGCCAAGAAGAAGGATGACGAGGCCTCGGCCAAAGAGGAGGCGGAGAAGATCTTCGACCGGTTCAAGGCCGGGGAGAAGCTCAGCACCGAGGACCTGATGGCCCTCCAGAAGTCTGGCTATCTATAGACCATTCCAAACCCCTTATCCTTTCATCTTTCTCTGTCTATATTATTCGAAATTCCTGACATAAGCTATATATACACTAGAGATAATATTAGGAACGGGAAGCGTTGGGCTAGTTTACAGAGTGCATCCCATCCCTTCTGACAGAGCTAGCCCTTCCCACTTCCTTTTTTTGTCCGGTCCTGTTTCGCGGATATTATCCCGCGATGGAAGTGGCCTCATGAGCGTTGAGCTGCGGTGGTTCCCCCAATCGTTCGTCCAACTGCGCACGGAGGAGCTGACGATGCATATCGACCCGTCGATGGCCTCGACCTTCCTGGACATCGTGAGGCTGTCGTTCCCGCCCCACGGGGCCAACGCCAAGCTCCCTCCGGGGATAGGTCCCGGAGGACTGGTGCTGGTCACCCATCCGCACCCGGACCATCTCGCGCCTGGAACGGCCTCCCTGCTGACCGGAAAGGACGGCATCGTCCTGGCACCGGAGAGCTGCCGCCGAAAGCTGCGCGGCCATATGTCCGCCGTGGCCCCGGGCGACCGGAGAACGGTGAGAGGGGCGGAGATCAGGGTCGTGGAGACATACAATCCGGAAGGGACCAGGAGGATGACCTATCATCCGCGCGGGACCGGCGTCGGCTATCTTGTCAACATCGGAGGCGTCACCGCCTATCACGCCGGGGACACCGGACTGATAGAGGACATGAGAACGCTGGGCGAGGTTGACGTCGCCCTGCTGCCCATAGGCGGCAGGTTCACCATGGACATCGCCGAGGCGGCCGAGGCGGCGGAGATCATTGCCCCCCGGACGGTCGTCCCGATGCATCGCCTGAGGGCCGATGCGCAGAGGTTCAGGCAGGAGGTCGAGCGCCGTTGCGGTTCCGAGGTCCGGGTCCTCGGTCCAGGAGAGCCTCTCGGCCTGGGAGGCCGGGACGGGGACAACAAGATTTAAAACGCTCATCCGCTCTCAACTACCCAGGTTACTGAGATGGTCCTGGAAAACCTCGGTCAATCGCTACGCAACGTCCTGAAGAAGATCACCGGGGCATCGCATATAGACGAAGCGCTGGTCAAGGAGATCACCCGGGACATCCAGAGAGCGCTCCTGCAGGCCGACGTGAATGTGAAACTGGTCCTGGAGATGACCAAGGAGGTGGAGCGGAGGGCGCTCAACGAGCAGCCTCCGGCCGGCACCAGCCCCAAGGAGCACGTGGTGCGCATCATCTACGATGAGCTGATCAAGATCCTTGGATCTCAGAGGCCGCTCCCCATAGCCAAGCAGACCATAATGATGGTCGGCCTCTACGGCCAGGGGAAGACCACCACCACCGGCAAGCTCGGCCGCTATTTCCACAAGAAAGGGCTCAAGGTAGGGCTGATAGCAGCCGACGTGCACCGGCCGGCAGCGTACGACCAGCTGAAGCAGATCGCGGACAAGGTGGGGGTGCCCATCTTCGGCAGGCCTGGAGAGAAGGACGCGGCCAAGATCGCCAAGGACGGCATGGAGCACTTCTCCAACGTGGACGTCGTGCTCGTGGACACCTCCGGCCGCCACGCGCTGGAGGACGACCTCATCGCCGAGCTGAAAAGGGTGGCCGACATCGTGAGCCCGACCGAGCGCATCCTGGTGCTCGATGCCGCGGTCGGGCAGCAGGCCGGACCGCAGGCCAAGGCGTTCCACGATGCCGTCGGCGTCACCAGCGTGATCATCACCAAGATGGACGGGACCGCGAAGGGCGGGGGCGCGCTTAGCGCAGTGGCCCAGACCAAGGCCTCGATCGTGTTCATCGGGACCGGGGAGCATCTCACCGACCTGGAGCCGTTTGAGCCCACCCGGTTCATCTCCCGGCTGCTGGGCATGGGGGACATCCAAAGCCTGCTGGAGGCGGCCAAGGACAACATCTCCGAGGCCGAGGCGGAAGAGACCGTCAAGAAGATGATGGCCGGGCGGTTCACCTTGAAGGAGATGTACGAGCAGATGGAGATGCTCACCAGCATGGGGCCGCTCAAGAAGCTGGTTTCGATGCTCCCGGGGATGCCGGGCCTCAGCGACAAGATCGATATGGAACAGAGCCAGGAGAAGCTCCGCAAGTTCCGCTACATCATGGACTCCATGACCGAGGAGGAGATGGAGGACCCCAAGCTCATCAAGTCCACCAGGATCAACCGCATTGCCCGAGGCGCCGGCGTGGAGAGCAAGGACGTCCGTGAGCTCCTTAAGCAATACAACATGTCCAAGAAGGCGGTCAAGGGCTTCATGGGGAACCGCAAGTTCCGCAAGCAGTTGATGAAACAGTTCCAGTCAGGGGACATGGGGCAATCCCAATGAAGCGGTTCGTCGTGGTCGGCCACCGGGCCGCAACCTCCGGCGATTTCAAGCTGGACGACATGGCCGGAGGCGCTGGCCGCTTGGACATCCTCCTTCGGTGCATCAACTCCGCCTTGTTCCTCTCGCACGGCATCAGGCGGGACGCCGAGATATACCTCGTCCTCTTGGGAGAGCCGAACCCTCCCCGCACGATCAGGATCAACGGCGGAGAGGTCCGGTACCTGAACCCGGACGAGAGATCGACCGGGGCGCTGGTCCGCAACGCCCTCCTTAAGAAGCTGGACGACGAGGAGATCAGGTCCTCCCCGGGAATATATGTGTCAAAGCGGTCCTTCGAGCAGGTGCTGCAGGACCTGGCCCCCATATCCCGTCTGGTTTATCTGAAGGAGGACGGAAAGGACGTCAGGGAGCAGGACCTTGACGGAGATGTTACCTTCATCATCTCGGACCATCAGGACCTCCGAGAGGACGAGGAGAGGCTCCTGATGGAGCGGTCGCCCCTGACCGTTACCCTTGGTCCCACATCATACCATGCGGACCACTGCATCACCATCATGCTCAACGAGCTGGACCGGCGGGAATAGAGAAACTTCATATCCAATGCCAGCGGTAGTCCTCTCAGGCTGACCTATGAGAGCGATATGTCCTAGGGACGGTTGCGAGTACATCGCCTTCGGCGATGACGAGAGGGAGCTGAGAAAGGACCTGCGGTACCATATCATGAGCATCCATAACTGCACCGATCTGCCTGACAAGCTGGAGATGCTCGACGAGAGCGGGGACCGGACCGCTTAGTTATGTTTTTTACCTGATGCTTTCCCATAATAAGGGTGGGTGCTCATGAGGCTCAAGGAAAAGGAGATCACCGACAGGGGCGAGATAGAGGAGCTCCTGTCCGGAGAGAAGGTGTGCAGGGTGGCGATGTGCGACGGCAATGCTCCGTATGTTGTTCCCACCACGTACGGGTACAAGGAAGGCGTCATCTATTTGCACTCGTCCAAGGCGGGGCGCAAGATGGACGTCCTGAAGGAGAATGATCGAGTATGCATAGTTGTGGATACCGGGCATGACCTTGTGCAGGGCCCCCTTGACTCCTCCTGCGGATCGACCATCCGGTTCAAGAGCGTCATCGCCACCGGCCGCGCCAAGCTCGTGGAGGACGAGGCGGAGAAGCGGAGAGGGATGGACATAATCATGGCCCAGATGTTCGGGGACCAGGCCTTCGAGTACTCTCCGGAGGGCATTCGGAACATGGCCATCATCAAGGTCGATCTGGAATCTGTGACCGGCAAGAGATCTGGATACTGAGGCGGGCATGAGGCCGGAGAGCGGGCCCCGGCCGCCATAAGGAAACCTTTTAACAGGTGGTGCCGATGGGGCGGTCATGAGCGAGAAGATCCCTCAGCACCGCCACTGCTCGAGCTGCGGGAAGGCGCACCTCGGAGATGGCCGTTTCTGTTCCGAGGTTTGCCAGAGGACCACAGGGGACACACTCAAGAAGAAGAAGCGGCAGCTCCTTATCTTGTACGGGATAACCATGGCCGTGCTGATCGCAGCGCTGCTCATGATCGGATGATACCATGAAGGCCGCCATGGGAGGCACCTTCAACGTTCTGCACCGGGGCCACCTGGCCCTCTTGGACCGCGCTTTCGAGGTGGCGGACGAGGTACTCATAGGGATCACCTCCGACGCCATGGCCTCCGCCATGAAGGCCGGGGTGAGGCCGCTGGAGGAGCGCAGGAAGGACCTGGAGGCCTACCTCCGGGGGAGGGGGGGCGCATGGAGCGTCGAGACCATCGACCGCCCGGACGAGCACGTTGACGTGCGCGGCGACATCCAGGCGCTGATCGTTTCCCCGGAGACCTTGGCGACCGGCGAGAGCATAAACCGGGGGCGGAAGTCGAGGGGCCTGATGCCGCTCAGGCTGGTGGTCGTGCCCCATGTCATCGCGGAGGATTTTCTGCCGATAGCCGCCCGTCGCGTGCTGGCCGGCGAGATCGATGCCGACGGCCGCCTGCTGCGGCCGCTCAGAGCGAGCGTGGGCTCCCTGAACCCGGTGAAGGTGAGTGCCGTCGAGCGCGTCCTATCCAAGCTGGTCGGCCGCGTCGAGGTCACCGCCATAGAGGTCCGCTCAGGGGTTCCGGAGCAGCCTCGCGGAGAGGAGACCAGGAAGGGCGCGATGAACCGGGCGGCCGCCGCCTTGGGAGGGGCGGACCTGGGGATCGGGCTTGAGGCCGGGGTGTTCGAGACCCAGGACGGCCTTTTTGATGTGCAGTACTGCGCGATCATCGACCGCAGAGGGAGGTTCAGCGTAGGCCACGGGATGGGTTTCCGCTACCCCAGTGAAGCGGCCGAGCTGGTCCGCGGAGGCATGACCGTCGGAGCTGCCTTCAGGGAACTGTACGGAAAGGGACTGGATGGGCGCAAGGACGGGGCCATCGGATATCTCACAAGGGGCGCATTGGGCCGAACCGAGCTTGCCGAGCAGGCGGTGATGGCCGCCATGGTGCCAAGGATGAGGAGGGAGCTGTACAGCGACCTCTGATCACGCTCGAGCCTTCGGCTGCGGCCGCGCGCGGGCATGTTCCTTGAAGTTCCCTGCGCAGTTGGACAGCCCGACACACCCGAACCGCCGGTACTTGGAGCAGTAGAACCCCTGGACGTAGTGCTCGCAGGGCGGGTCCTTCTCCGCCCGGCACTTCTCGCCGATGCAGGCGAACCCCTTGTAGCGGCCGTCGCACCGGCCGTTCGCAAGGAGATAGTAGCATTTCATCGGCCGCCCCTCCCGCTGATGAGCGGCGCCCCTAGGTCAACAAAGTACAGGCTGGATGGAACGTGCGGTCCTAGGCCGGGGGTCTCGCGGCCCTCGCCCATGGTCCTTGGTGAAAGGGGGCGGCTGTGATAGGACGGCGCGACGCGCTCCAAGCAGTTGCGTTCCCCGGCGCACTCGCCGGCGCTCACCATATGATGAGCGCAGCGGTTAGACCCATAGCTATAGCGGCACAATTTCCCATCCCTGGGGCATTATGATTATCTATAAATATAAATTTTGGCCGCTGACCCGCCTAGGGTATGTATTCCTTCACCGCCTCCGCCATTTCCTTGAGCCGTCTCTGCACCAGGCCGTTGATGGTCCCCTCGGGATAGCTCCCGTCCTTTGCACGCTTCCCCGCCGGCACTCCGGTGAGCACCTCGATGCCCTCGTCTATGCTCTTCACCGCCCAGATGTGGAACTTGCCTTCCTTGATGGCCTCCACGACCTCCTCCTTGAGCATGAGGTTGTGGACGTTGGCCCAGGGGATCATGCATCCCTGCTCGCCGGTCAGACCGAGGAGCTTGCAGGTCTCGTAGAACCCTTCGATCTTGTAGTTGACCCCGCCGATGGCCTGCACCTCTCCTTTCTGGTTCACCGAACCGGTCACGGCGATGTTCTGCCTTATCGGCACGCCTGAAAGCTCTGACAGAAGGGCGTACAGTTCGGTGCTTGACGCGCTGTCCCCGTCTATGCCGGAGTATGACTGCTCAAAGACCACCCGGGCCGACAGCGACAGCGGGAAGGTGACGGCGTACCGCTCATGCAGGAAACCGCTGATGATCATGACCCCCTTGGTATGGGTCGCGCCTCCCATCTCCGCAAGGCGCTCGATGTCGATGATGCCCTCGCGGCCGACACCGACGGAGGCGGTGATCCGGGACGGCCGGCCGAAGACGAAATCACCGACGCTCAGCACCGCCAGGCCGTTCAGTTGCCCGACCTTCTTTCCGTCCACGTCAATGAGGATGGTTCCCTCCTCGATGAACTCCTCGATCTTCTCCTGGATCATGTTGGAGCGGTAGTCCTTCTCCTCGATCTGCTTTCGTATGTGGTCCCTGGAAATCTCGGAGGCGCCATCCTCTGAAGCGTAGAAAGAGGCCTCCCGGACCATGTCCGCCACCAAGACGAACTCGGTGGACAGCTTCTCCTGGTCCTCGGCCATCCTGGAGGATTGCTCGACGACCGCCGCCAGCGCGCTGGCGTCGAGGTGCAGGAGCCCTTCCTTCAGGACCAG